>JAUVWM010000115.1 GCA_030604105.1 Dehalococcoidaceae bacterium | reverse complement strand
CAGAGTTGTCAGCGGCGGGCAGGTTCTCGATCTCTCCCAGCCTGAACTCTACATTTCCATAGTTGCCTTTGCTGGCGTTCTCCCTCGCCTTTTCAATCATCTCGGCTGTCATATCGACACCGATAACTCTTCCATCTTTGCCAACTCTGTCGGCAGCCAGAAAGCAGTCGAATCCCGCACCTGAACCGAGGTCGAGAACAATGTCGCCTTCCCGTAAAGAGGACAGGGCAACGGGATTCCCACAGCCCAGGCCCAGGTTTGCACCTTCAGGGACCGCCTTCAGCTCTTCCTCAGTATAGCCTATGTTCCTGCTGATATCCTGTGCCAAATCAGTGCTTCCGCAGCACGAGCTCACCGGGGCACAGCACGAGCAGGACCCCTTCGCAATTTTGGCATAGCCTTCTCGCACGGCTTTCCTTGTCTCTGCCTCTTTCATTTCAAATGCCTCCTCCGTCATTTTTTAGAAGATCTCCTTCATTACCGGCCCCAGCATACTCTTCACCATCTCCGTGAGGTCCTCGACCTTAATCAACGAGATGCAGCACACTTTACCGTCTCGCTCCAGACCTATGATAGCCAGCTTATCCCCCGCCTGGATTCCCGCCTTGTCCCTGATCTCCTTGGGAAGCACCATCTGCCCCCTGTCATCCACGCTTACCACCGCTTCAACCTTACAGCACCCCGCCTCCCCGCAAGTCTGCGGCCCACATTTCTGAGCTTTCTTTACCATATCACCCCCACATCCAGTTTTCAGAATAGAATGATAATTCAGATAATTCAGAATATCACGAAAAGATTGCCTTGTCAAGCCCCTCTGCCCCGATATTGCGACAAAAGTCGCATACAAAAGGTTTCCTCGAGCTTAAAATAGCTGATGGACGGTGAGGGGACATCGAGATGTTTCAAGAAGGGAGCAGGTATATGAAGAAGGCCTATCTGGATAATATAGCCACTACCTTGGTGCTCCCCGAGGTGCTCGAGGCGATGCTCCCTTACTTCAGGGATGTCTACGGCAATCCGGCATCCCTCCACGACTGGGGGGATGGGGCCAGGGAGGCCATTGAGGAGGCCAGAGGACAGGTAGCAGCCCTTATTGGAAGCCGGCCTGAGGAGATCATCTTCACCGGCTCAGGCACCGAGGCCAATAACTTCGCCATCAAAGGGCTGGCTCAGGCCCAGCAGTCCAGGGGGAAACACATTGTTATCTCAGGCATCGAGCACTTCTCGGTGCTCCATTCAGCGAAGACGCTGGAGAAGCGGGGCTTCGAGGTGACTCGAATCCCGGTGGACCGGCACGGGCTAGTGCACCCCGACGCGGTGGCCAAAAGCCTCAGGGAAGACACCATCTTGGTCTCCATCATGCATGCCAACAGTGAGGTGGGCACGATCGAGCCCATTGCGGAGATAGCCAAAGTGGTGAAGAGAGCCGGGGCCCTGTTCCACACCGATGCCGTGGCCACCGGGGGCACAATCCCCATCGACGTCAAAGAACTCGAGGTCGATGCGTTGAGCCTCGCCGCCAACCAGTTCTATGGCCCCAAGGGCGTCGGCGCCCTGTGGCTCAGGAAGGGCACGCGTATCATCCCCCTCCTCGACGGTGGGGTGCAGGAGGAGGGCAGGAGGGCAGGAACCGAGAATGTGCCCGCCATCGTCGGTATGGGAAAGGCGGCGGAGCTGGCACGACAGGGCATGTCCCCTCGCACAGCGCACCTTTCGCGGCTGCGCGACAGGTTGATTCAAGGGCTGATAGCCACGATCGACCACACCATCCTAACCGGACATCCCGGCCAGCGCCTCCCGGGAAATGCCAGCTTCTGCATCGAGTTCATCGAGGGTGAGGCAATGCTCATGCTTCTTGCCAGCGAAGGCATCGCCGCCTCCAGCGGCTCAGCCTGCACCTCCAGGGCGCTCAAGACATCCCATGTGCTCACCGCCATGGGGATCCCCCCCGAGATCGCGCAGGGCTCACTGCTTTTCAGCCTCGGCGTGGATAATACCGAGGAGGATGTGGACTATGTACTTGAGGCCTTGCCGCCCATCGTCGACAGGCTGCGCCAGATGTCGCCACTGTACGGCAAGTTCCTGAAATCTCAGAGGGGGGTGAGGTAACATGCCTGTTTACAGCGAAAAAGTGATGGACCACTTCATGAAGCCCCGCAATGTGGGGGAGATCGAGAACGCCGACGGCGTCGGAGAGGTGGGCAACCCGGTCTGCGGGGATATGATGACCTTCTACATCAAGGTGAAAGATAACCGTCTCAGCGATGTCAAGTTCAAGACCTTCGGCTGCGGGGCTGCCATCGCCGTCTCCAGTATCGCGAGCGAGATGGCCATGGGAAAGACACTGGAGGAGGCGAGGAAGATAACCCCGTCACTGGTGGCCAAGGAGCTTGAAGGGCTGCCCAAGAACAAGCTTCACTGTTCCAACCTAGGTGCTCAGGCATTGAACAAGGCCATCGATAACTACCTTGAGAGGCAGGGTCAAAAGGTAACCACCAAGAGGAGGAAGAACGAAAATGAGCCAACAGCCAGAGGCAAAAGAGAGAAAGCGGTCTTGCCCCTATTGTGAGGAGCAGATACTGACGGCCGGGTTCCCCTACTGCCAACCCTGTGGCGTGACCCTTCGCTACTGCGTCAGCTGCCAGATAGCGGTGGAGCGGGAGGCCGAGGTCTGTCCCCAGTGCGGGGGCGAGCTGGAATGGAACTAAGGAGGGCTGCTATGCAGAAAAAGGTTACTCTCGTCGTGTTCAGCAGCGAGTTGGATAAGGCCCTGGCCGCCTTCAACATCGCCATCGGCGCCGCCTCTGCGGGGATGGAGGTGAGCATGTTCTTCACCTTCTGGGGGCTTGACATAATCAAGCGCAGTGAGGGCCGCATCCGCAGCCAAGGGATAATGAGACGGATGCTCAATCGCATGAACCGCGGCGGCTCAAAGAGGCTCCGCCTCTCCAAGTTCCACATGATGGGACCGGGCACCTGGATGATGAAGCGGCTGATGAAGGACGTTAAGTTCCCCCAGATCGAGGAGCTGATGGCCATGGCCAAGGAAATGGGGGTCAAGTTTATCGCCTGCACCACCTCCATGGGCATCATGGGAATCGGGAAGGAGGCCTTCATCCCCGAGGTAGACAGCTTTGCCGGCGTGGCTACCTACCTGGCGGAGGCCGAAGAGGCAAAGGTCAACCTATTTATTTGAGGAGGTAGGCTATGAAAGCAGACGCCACCTTGGACTGCATCGGGCTCTACTGCCCCCTGCCCATTGCCCAGGCCGCCAAGAAGCTCAGGGAGCTGGAGGCAGGACAGGTGCTGGAGGTTTTGGCCGATGACGAGGGCATCAAGGAGGACATGCCTGCCTGGTGTCACATGACGGGGAATGAACTGCTGGGGATCGAGGAGGGGCCCGAGGGGTATAAAGTTTACGTCAGAAAAGCGAAGGAGCGAGACCGATGAGCCCGTTTCTCGCTTTTATGGTCTGTCTCAGCAAATAAGGGACACCTATGGGTCATAACAGGGCTGCCTACAGGGGAGGAAGAGAGTGGCACTAGGTAGGCTGGGGCTTGACAGGAGCGCTTCACCGGCCTATAATGCGTTTTCTCCATCTCGGCGATTAGCAGCCATCGCCGTCCTTGCACGGGCCACGCCTCGCACCACGGAGATAGAGTTGAAGTGAAGGCGTTGAGGCCTTATAATGTATCCTCGGCAAGAGGCGAGTGGTTCCTACCTTAATTATTACAGGTGTAAAATCAGGGTGGGAAGGCCGAAGTGGCGGAATGGCAGACGCGCTACGTTCAGGGCGTAGTGTCCTTCGGGACGTGGGAGTTCAAATCTCCCCTTCGGCACCAAAATGTCTATGAAGCAAGGGGAGCTTCGCCTTCCTCGCCATCCGAAAGCTTAGCCAAGCTCCTTGCCACGAGTGCGCTTGTAGCTCAGTTGGATAGAGCGTAGCCCTGCGGAGGCTAAGGTCGTGGGTTCGAGACCCGCCAAGCGCGCCAGGGGGCGATTAGCTCAGTTGGCTAGAGCGTCTCTCTTACACAGAGAAGGTCAGAGGTTCAAGTCCTCTATCGCCCACCATACTGTACTGTATCAAGAACTCCTAGCTACGAATGAAAGCCTTCTGTTCAGCCAGGGGGCTGTTGGCCAAGATGTCCTGTAGGTCCGCTACGTAGCATCTCACGACTTCCTCATTGGCAAGCCTTATCCTGCGTTGCGCCAACCTGTCCTCCAGATCCAAACACGCTGCCTGCAGCTGATCTTCCTGGTGGCTTCCTTACAGTGGCTCCCTGGCTTAGGAGGACCTCAACCTGCCTCAGCTTCTTGGACCAGAGAATCCGCTGCTCCCAACGGGTGGTCAAGAAGGGCCACGGATGTAAATCGTCAGGGCCTTTGTACAGCGCTGCAGCTTCCAGCGCTATTACGAAGCCTTGGGACATGTTACCCCATTTGATGTCTACCTGCGGCGGCATCTGTACGTCAGATGTAAGACACTTACCTTCTGGCCTCTGCCAATTTAGACTCTATCGACCTCTTGGTCATGGCGCCGCTCTTCAGGGCCCTTATGATCCCCTGCTTGTCCAGGAAGAAGCTGGTGGGGATAGAGGTGACCCGGTAATCCCTGGTTACCTCCCCCGTGGTGTCGATGACGAAGGTCCAGCTGTACCCCCCACGCTCGATGTAGCGGCGAACCTTGCCCTCGGACTCGTAGAGGTCCACTCCTATCACCACCACATCTTTGTCCTTGTATTCCTGGTATACAGCCTCGATCTCCGGCATCTCAGCGCGGCAGGGGGGACACCAGGTGGCCCAGAAATTGATGAACACTGCCTGACCCCGAAAGTCGCTCAGGGTGACACTGTTGCCCTCCAGGTCGGTCAGGGTAAAGTCAGGCGCCAGGCGGCCCACCTTAGGTGCCGGTGCCAGTTGAAGCCCATCTATGTCGGTGGCCCCCGTCGCCTGTCTCTGGCCATCCCTTATATCCCGAGACGAGCTGGTGCAGCCTTGGACTACCAGCAGCCCGAGCAGGGCCACGGCCAGCAGCCCAAGGGCTGCCCGAGCAGGGCGTGACAGGCT
>JAUVWM010000033.1 GCA_030604105.1 Dehalococcoidaceae bacterium | reverse complement strand
GCATGGTCTGGGTGGCATCTACGGCGCTGACCACCACCTTGCGGGCCTCTATCTGAGTGCCGTTCACCAGGCGCACCCCGGTGGCCCTTCCGTTCTCGATAACTATGCTGTCGACCTCAGACTGGGTGTAAGACTTCCCACCCAGGTCGTGGAAGGCCCGCTGCATGGCGTGGGCCAGGTTGTGGGAGCCGCCCTCGCATATCACCTTGGTGCCATCGATGATAAGGTTGACCAAAAGCCCTATGAGCCCCATCCCATGGGCATCGAGGACCACGGAGATGGACCTCATGTTCTCCGCAAACCAGCACTTTATCTCGCCTGATTCGAATAGCTCGTCCAGGAGCTGAAAGGGTGACATCGCCATGTAGTAATGGAAATCGGCCTCGTCTATGCCCATGGCCTCGGCGAACTCCTGGAGCGCGGTATCCTGCCCAAAGGGGAGCGGGGGAGAGTAGAAGTACTTGAGCAGCAGGTCCCTTTGCGGGCCGTGGAACGGGGCCGCCAGCCTCATGAGCTGTTCGGCATCCCTTTCCGAGAACTTTGACAGCTCCCTGTAGATTTTCTCCACCCCCTGGGGCTCGTCGGGGCGATACCACACCAGACAGGTCTCGTCGGGGAAAACAAGCGCTCCGCGCCCCGTGCTGCAATACCTAACCCCGTATTTCTCCTCCAGATCAAAGTCCGCGTAGGCGGGGAAGTTATCGGGCCCCATCCAGTGCATGTGGCCGTGGGAGTGGACATTGCTCCAGAAACCGGGGGCTGCTATCTCCAGGGTGGTACAGCCGCCGCCAACCTCGTTGTTCCGCTCAAAGACAGCCACCGTCATCCCCGAGTTGGCCAGGTATAGGGCAACCGAGAGCCCATTGTGTCCGCCGCCGATTATCACGGCATCATAGGTCCTATCAGGCATCGTTTCCTCCTTATGTAATATCTGGCGGGAACTTCTTTACCGTTCCCGACCCGGTATTACCTGCTCTCAGCCTCCGGGCAGGCCCAATCCCCTGGTGGCTAGGTCCACTGCCAAGCCGAGCTTTCCCCCCCTGCGCCCTCGGCTACGCAGGTTAGATTTCCATCCCGGACTTGCCCTGACAGCTCCTGCTCAGCCAGGGGCAGGGGAATGTCCAGTCTGTGGGATACTCTTCGGGCAAGCTCTTTTAAATGGCCGCCCGAGTGGCCTACACGCTCGATTATATCGCCTTTCAGTAGCTTCCACACAAACCCCTGGGTGACACTCTTGTCTATCCTCTCCTTCTGAAGCGGGTCCCCGGCCTTCGCCTCGGACTGCATCTTTTGCCACGCCTTGGCCGCTTCCCTCTCATAGTGGTCCACGATCTCTTTCATTTCCCCGGCGCTCAAGTTTGCGGTCTCGGCCACGGCGCGGTTAGCGTCAAACTTTGCCCAGTCCTTGGTGAGTATCTTGATCCCATAGTGGCTGGCCTCCTCGTACACCTCCGTGCCGGGAAGCGGGGCCAGGATGTGGAGGCCGTAACTTGCATCGTAGCGCGCGAAAAGCCTGGCACCAAGGTCAACCGTCTGGCGGGCAGTCTCCTGGCTCTCACCAGGCAGGCCTATTATAAAGGAATTCAAGACGTTTATGCCGGCCTCTTTCGCCATTACCACTGCCGCTTCCGCCTGGCTCGGCGTAATCCTCTTCTTGATGTTGTTCAGAATCTCCTGCGATCCTGACTCGATGCCGAAGCAGACCCAGGTGCAGCCAGCCTCTTTCATAACTGTAAAGAGGTGACGGCTCGCCGTATCAACCCTGGAGTAGACTGACCATTTAACATTGAGCTTACGGGCCATCAGCTCATCGCAGATATTCTGCACATGTTGGGCATTGAGGGTGAAGGTATCATCCACGATATTTATCTCTTCAAAGCCGAGGTCTCTATGGATTATCTCCATCTCATCGACCACCAGCTTGGGGTTGCGGAACCGGACGCGCCGGCCGAACATCTGTGGCGCTGAGCAAAAGATGCAACCGAAGGAACAGCCTCTGCTGGTGACAACGCTGCAGTGCGATCTGAGTGCCCGATACTTCGATAGAGGAAGCAGGTGCCGGGCAGGGAGGGGAAGCCTATCGAGTTCCTCGATCAGGGGGCGGGGTTGGGTAAGCACAAGCTCCCCGTCCCTTCTGAAAGCGATGCCTGGAACCTGTCCCAGATCTCCGCCCGCTGCCAGTGTATTCACCAGGTCAACCAGCGTTTCCTCCCCCTCTCCCCTCACCACAACGTCGATCCAGGGAGCCTCCTGGAGCACCTGGCTGGCCGTGAAGCTCACGTGTGGCCCCCCGATGAGGGTGGGCAGGCCCGAATCGAAGCTCTTGCAGGTTTTGAGTATCCTGGAGGCGGTGGGATAGTTCATACTAGAGCACGAGATCCCCACAGCCTGGGGCTGATATTCCTTCAGCCTCCTCTTCAGCCTCTCCGAGGAATGCTGTGCTACCAGCAGGTCGAGGATATGGACATCTATGCCCTCCCTTTCCAGCACTGCGGCAAGATAGGGCAAGCCCAATGGCGGCAGCGGCAGCTCCGCGAAGGGATATGGCGTGTTAATGAGAAGAACTCGCATTGGGACAACCTCCAGGATTCGGGGCACAATCCTGCCTATTCTGGGCTAAATCCCCCCCGCTGTCAAGGCCTGAGCCTGCCCCCAGCCGACCGGAAGGATGACTCTTTACAGCAGCGGCGGGCCTGTGATAACATCGAGATATCCTAACCCAAGCTGAGAAAGGACCGGGGAAATGGGTCAAAGGTTAAAGGGCAAGAATGCGGTGGTAACCGGTTCCGGCCGCGGAATCGGCAGGGAGGTAGCTCTGGCATTGGCTGCCGAAGGCGCCAGCGTGGTGGTCAACGACACCGGGGAGGCCGCGGATGGAAGCGGGGCTGATCTGGGCCCGGCCGACGAGGTGGTCCAAGAGATCAAGAATCGAGGCGGGCTGGCGATTGCCAATTATGATTCGGTGGCTGATTTCGCCAATGCCGAGAAGCTGATTAAAAGCTGCGTTGACAACTTTGGCCGGTTAGATATTCTGGTGAACTGCGCCGGCATCCTGAGGCCAGGGGTGATATTCGCCATGTCTGAGGAGGACTGGGACCTGGTAATCGATGTTCATCTCAAGGGCACATTCAACTGCTGCCGGCACGCCTGCGTCCTGATGAGAGGGCAGAGGGACGGCCGGATAATAAATACCGCCTCTGAATCCTGGCTGGGGCGCACCCTGGGCTCGGCCGCTTATTCAGCGGCAAAGGGAGGAATTGTAAGCTTAACCAGGGTCATTGCCAGGGAGATGGGAAAGTATGGCGTGACCTGTAATGCTATTGCCCCGGAAGCAGCCACTAGGTTGACGCTGACCGAAGAGGCCAAGGCTGCCATGCGCCAGTGGTGTGAGGCTGGCATCATAACCAAAGAGCGACTGGACGAAATACTGGCTTTGCCTGGCCCTGAGTTCGTGCAGCCGATCGTGGTCTACCTGGCAACCGACGAGGCAGCCAATATAAACGGCCGGGTGTTTCGCTGCGGCGGTGGCGTGGTGGCACTGTTCTCGGAGCCGGAGGAGCTAAAGGGACTCTACAAGGATCACAACAAGGATGGGCCCTGGACGCTCGATGAGTTAGTGAAGCTCATTCCCAAGACACTGGCTGTAGACTTGGTGAACCCAGCACCACCTGAGCCACCCCGAGATAAAACGGCTTAGCGAAGCTTAGCTGGCCGACGAAGGCCTGGTCTGACTATGGCTACCGCTTAGCGCTAGCGTAGCAGTCCGAGCAGTACACCGGTCGCCCGTTTCGGGGCTCGAAAGGCACCTGGGTATCTTTGCCACAAGAGGCGCAGACCGCAGGAAACATTTCCCGCTGCCGTCGGTAGCCTCCGCTATCCCAGCCACCACCAGACGAACCTCGGCGCTGTCCTTTCCTGGCCTCTCGACACTCAGGACAACGTTTGGGTTCATTGGTGAAGCCCTTGTTAGCGAAGAACTCCTGCTCGGAGACGCCAAAGGTGAAACTGGCGCCACACTCCACACACGTTAGAGTCTTGTCTTCCATGGATGACCTCCCCTTCTTAGGACCTGGTTGCAGTTTGATCATCCATGGCCTGGGGAATCGCTGAGGGCACTTGACAGGTTAGGAATCGCAAACTTTGCACCGGTTTGCTCTAAATATACCATAAAATCCGAGTTTGTCAAGTATAAGTGTGCAGCGTCAACAAAAATGCCCCAGGCGGCAATAACCCATGAAATATGGCAAGGTGGCGCTCAGATATGTATAATGAGCGGTGATCGAAACCGGCAAATAGCTGAAATATGGGGGCAGCGATGGACAGAGATGAAATCATTGCTCTACTGAATCAGGACCTTGAGGGCGAGCACGGCGCCATCATTCAGTACCTGACCCACGCTTATGCTATGGGTGAAGGTGAGATGGCCTGTGAAATTGAGGCCATCGCCAGGGAGGAAATGCGCCACCTGGACTGGCTGGCTGAGACCATAGTCGAGCTGGATGGCGTCCCCAGTCTGAAGCGCGGGAAGATGCGTATGGACGGCAAGTCAGTGGCTGATTGGATGAAAGACGATGTGCTGCTGGAAGAGGATGCCATCGGCCTATATAGGGAGCACATCAAGGCCATAGATGAGCCCAAGATAAAGCGATCCTTGCAGCGAATCCTGTCCGATGAGGAGTCACACCACCGCGATTTCCAGCACTTCGTGGAAAAGGCTCGGAAGGAAGGGGCTAAGGATACGAGGGGCCCTCGCCAGGACAGCCTTACCCAGACTCTTAACCGGGGCATCGAGCATGAGTACACCGTCGTCCTCCAGTACCTGTTTCACCTCTACATGACACCCGATAAGGATGTCAAGCGGCATATGGAGGACCGGGCCATCAACGAGATGCAGCATCTGGGCTGGCTCGCTGAGGCGATGATCGATGGTGGTGGCAGTCCCAGGATCGAGCACGACAGGGTTGACCAGTCCACCAAGACCGCCGATATGCTCCGAGCCGACATCGAGATTGAGCAGGAGGTGGCTGCTGAATATGGCCGCGCCGCCAAGGAGATCGAAGACCCCGACCTGAAAAGGCTTCTGCTTCGGATAAGGGGCCATGAAATATACCATGCTGAGATATTCAGTGACCTGCTGAAGGAAGAGGAAATAAAGAAGAAATACACCCCCAGGCCGGAGTAAATCACCTCCTTGCGCCAGTTCCGGTTATGCATAAACAGAGCCACCGGCGGCTCTCCCAGGCTCGTCGGACTGGAGGCGATTACTTCGATTATATAAACGCCCAAGGGTTGGCTGCGGGAGCCGGTTTTGGGCCTGTTAGCGAGGCAGAGTGCCCTGGCTGTGAAGCCTTCCTCGCTTCTCGCCTTCCCTTGGTTCCCCGGTCACAGGAGCAAGCCTTTCTCTCTGATAGCCCACTCGGGATACCACTGGTAATACTCAGGCGGGTACATCTTCCGAAGCCCCTCATAGGTTGCCTTGGCATGCGTCACCTTTCCCCGGGCATCCCTATGAAGCTTCACCAGCTTCCTCTCTTCGAGAGATCCGAGCATGCCGTCCAGCTCGTCTTCCTTAACCTCAAACCTATCCGTCAAGTCCTCACGCAGCATGTAGAGTCCGGGGTTGACCCGATAGTCGTCCGCTAGCTCTCTAACCAGGTCCTCGTCACTCGCTAAACGTCTCTTGCCTGTCCCGGCGAGGGCGCGCACTGGAACTTTTAGCTCCTCGTGGATAACCCTATGCCATTTGCGGGAGAACTCTCCAAGCTCATCCCTCAGCTCTCTCATGCTACGCGAGAAGATCAAATACTTCATTATCTCGCTAGTCCCCGCCGCTATCTGTCCTATCTTCGCCCTCATAAGCGCCCTGCTGACGGGATAAAACTTCGTTGCACCATCGCCGCCCATCAGCTGAATAGCCTCGACTACGCATTCAAAGACAGCGTCTGAGCTGACGAGCTTGGCGATCGATGCATCCACCGGGGACTCAATGCCGGAGTCAAAGACATAAGCGGCATAGTAGTCAAACACTCGCGAGACTCTCATCTTGGTTATGATATCGGCGATCTTGAACTGGTTCACTTGGAGGTTGATTATCGGTGCGCCGAACTGAATCCGGCGATTTTGATACCACAGAACCGTTTTCAGCACGTCCCTGAGAGAGCCTATAGCATGAACGGCTGACATGATCCGCTCGAAGTTAAGCCCAACCATTGACACACGCCAGCCCTCGTTCTCCTCTCCGATTCTATCGCCAGCAGGCACAGCCACCTCATCAAAGTTCAGATAGCCATTATAGAACCCCACCGCCCCCGGAAAATCGTTCAACTTCTCCACAGTAAGCCCTGGCAAATCTTTCTCACACATGAAAGCTGTAAGGTGCTTATACCTCGCTATATCCTCTGGACTATCACTGGTTCTGGCATAAATCAAATATTTCCTTACCACACCAGCTCCAGTGACAAACCTTTTCTTGCCGGCTAAAACGTAGACATCCCCTTCCCTTCTCGCCGTAAGCTCCACCGCCGCCACATCGGAGCCGGCAAAGGGTTCACTGATCCCTATCCCGCCAAGCTCCCCCGCAACAATTCTTGGAAGCCATTTCTCCCTTTGCGCCTCAGTGCCGAAATGGATGAGCTGGTGCAAACCGCCCAGCAGAGTATTAACCAGAATCGACCCCACCGGGCCTAATCTGCCTAAAGCCTCGACAATTATGGCTGAGCCAGTCGCCCCCAGCCCCATGCCCCCGTACTCCTTGGGAACTCCGGCTCCAAAATACCCTCTTTGCGCAAGCTTCTCCACCGCGTCCCAGGGGAATTCCTCCTTCCAGTGGGCCTCATCGATCCTGGGCATAAGTTCATCCATAAAATCGTCGATCTCATCCGCGAGCTTCTTCTGATCTTCCGTCCACCATGGTAGCTTTTCCACTGGATTACATCCCTCCATATTTTCTGTTGGCTGCCCTTATATTATCTTCCCGGTGACGCCAAATCCACCCAAAGGCGCCTGCGCTGCCGGGCCACTTTGTCCCAAAGCTACAGAGCGTATCCGCACGTAGCCCTTGGGCTCCAAGGGATTGCGGGGGGTCATGTGTAGTGGGGAAAAAGATGCGGGTAGACTCACGAATAGCCTCTCAGGAACGGGGCACTACAGGTCACCGCCTCGGGGTTCAGCGTGCCCCTCCTGAAAGCTGCTTCACCATCCGGACCACGTTCCGACCCACAGCTCTGGCCTCTTCCACAGCGGAGAGTGACGGGGAGCCTCCCACCCCTTGCCTCACTTCACCCTTTTCCCTGCCGTAGCCTATGCCTCCTCCAGCTATGACCATTCTTTGAACCGTAAAGTAAGGGTAGAGCAAACCCAGCACCTGCCCGGCTCCCACTCTCCTCGCCGCCACAATAGCCGCAGCCACTTTGCCTCTTAGCTTTCCACCTCTTAGAAATGCATACGTTCTGTCCATTACGGCTTTCGCCTGCGCGCTCACGTTCAGAAAGTATACCGGGGTGCCGAATATCAGCCCATCAGCTAGCTCGAGCTGCTGGTACACCGTCTGCATATCATCCTCGATCCGGCAAGTGCCGTCCTCATCGCAAGCCCCACAGCCATCACACGGGGCGATGTTCATGTCCGCCACCAGGATCAGCTCGGTTTCGCCTCCAGCCTCACGCACCGCTTCCAGCGCCTCTCTAACCAGTATCTCGGTATTCCCCCCTTTGCGAGGACTGCAGACAATCCCCAAGACTTTCATACCAAAATCCTCCTTCTACGATTGAGTATGCTGTGGCTTGGCAACGGTCTTCTTGATCAGCTCAGAGAGCTCCTCCGCTGCCTTTCTCATCTTCGTTATGTTGGCGATACTGGCATCTACATACTGTAGCGCCTTCGTCTCGCAGAACTTGACACATGTCGGCTCGCCATCACAGAGGTCACACTTGATAACCTTCCTGGCAACGGGATCGATTCCCATGGCACCAAACGGGCAAGCCGCCACACAAAACTTGCACCCAATACACAGGTCATAATCGATGCTCACCCTCTCCAGCTCGCTATCTCGAGCCAGAGCCTTCACCGGACATACAGCCACACAGGGCGCCGACTCACACTGCTGGCAAAGCATTGGGGTCTCAAGGCAAATAGATTCCCATTTGATGATAGCGATCCTGGCCCTGGTTGGATTTACCGCCCCGTTTTTCTTGACCGAGCACACTACTTCACAAAGTCTGCACCCGGTACACTTCGATGGCTCTACAATCAGGATTCTGTTCATGGTGTGCTGCCTCCTGTCGCTGTCGGCATGACTAGAGGATGTGGGAAGGTTCCCCCTCCAGGCCCAGCCTGGCTAACGTCTCAGGTGTGGGCACCCCGTCGCTATCCCAGCCATGTGCCGCGTAGTATTCATCGAGCAGCCCTTCAAATTTCTCCCGGTCTATGGTCTTGCCCTTGAAGTCGCCCAAACCAAGAGGGGTTGGCTCCACGAGGTAGCGCTCAGGCGGGATATCGTCCTTCCTCGACGCCCCTTCCCGGTTATTGAACATCCTCTCCAGAGTATAGATCCTCTCACCTATCTCCGTCATCTCCGACGGTGACAGCTCGAGACCTGTGATGTAGCGAGTCAGGGTACAATACTCGTCGTAGCCGATGGTGGAGGGGCTGGCGAAAATGGCCTGGAACTTACACACTCCCAGAGCATCTGAAATAGTGTATAGAAGCTCATGCCACCAGACCAGCTTGGCGCTTCCTTCATAGGAGGTCATTTCAGGGGTGGGAAAGCCGAACAGCTTGTCCTTGACCTCCGGGGGCAACACATGAGCATCCACGCCGGGGCGACTCCTCATGTGGTCAGCGCCCCTGGTAGATACGGCTATGCCCAATGCATGGCTTGGCGTGGCCCTCTCATCCGTGTGTAGACAGCTCATGCCCTTGATGTGAACATTGTAGTAGCCGGACTCTTCCCCCAGCCTGTCTATAGCTCTGAGAGGCCCCTCGGCCAATATGTCTCCCAGCCCCTCCCTCGTGGCGATCTGGCGTATCATCTCGTACACCGCCTGCTCGTTGCCCCACTCCAGCTTCAGGCCACCGGTAACCCTGTCATCGATGATTCCCTTCTCATAGAGCTCCATCGCCCAGGAGACCATGCTGCCAAACTCCAGGGAATCGATACCAGATTTATTGACCAGGTAATTGCCGACAAGGGCAGTTTCCATTCTCCTGCAGTCTACCTCGGCAGTGAGGGCGGACAGCGTGCTCCATTCCGGCCCCTCTACATAGGCGCCCTGGTCAGGCCCTTCCGGGACCACGTATCTATGCCGGCAGTGGACCGGGCAGCCGAAGCAGGCAGCCATCCCTATCGAGTACTTGGCCAGGTTCTCAGCATACAGGCTCTCGCCATCGGGAACCTGATTGCGCTGGAAGTTCCTGTTCCTCACCCGGCCCAGCACGTCGGATGAGCTGTGGAACATGGGAGTGCCCCACTTGGAGAATTCTTTAAAGACCTCGTTATTCCTTATCAGCCCCATAAGGTGCTCGAGGTACCCCAGGGCCTCCTCGCCATAAGCGATGGCCAGGTCCTGGGTGCCCCTCACGGCGATGGCTTTGAGCCCTTTCGAGCCCATGACGCAGCCCATCCCGGTTCGGCCCCCGGCATTCTTAAGCCCGCTCAGGACGTTGGCGAACCTGACCAGGTTTTCCCCAGCCACACCGATGCACATCACCTTTATGTCCTCGTCCTCGTGATCTCCCCTGATAATGGCCGGGGTCTCCCCGGTATCCTTCCCCCAGAGGTGGGCGGCATCCCGTATCTGGACCTCTCCATCACGTATCCAGAGGTAAACGGGGCTTTCGGCTTTCCCCCTGATCACCAGATGGTCGAACCCGGCAAACCTGAGCTCGGGGGCGAAAAAGCCCCCCATGTTGGTGCTGCCCACCAAGCCCGTCAGCGGAGACTTTGCCCCTATGTGACATCTGCCACTGGATGGTGCCAGGGTGCCCCCGAGTATACCGGCACTGACCGCCAACACGTTCTCGGGGCCCAGGGGATCGCAGCCGGGCGGGATGTGATTGTATAGGAGATACATGTCTATGCCTCTGCCACCCAGGTACATTTCCCGCATCTTCTCCGGAATCAGCTCCTGCCTGACCTCTCTCGTTGACAGATCAACATAGGCTACTTTCTGGTCTCGCATTCTATTCTCCTACGTGACTCACAGGATAGTCGAATGAATGGCTCCTATTTGGCCAACAACCCCCGTGCTAGCGAGAGGCCATGGTACATCATGACAGATACGGCCCCAAGCCGTACGCTTCCTGCAATAATACAATAGGGTGTATGGCTCGAGCCCCACTGCCCGCCTCTATCTGCAGCTTACATGCCCCGCAGCCTGTCACCACCCTGTCCGCCTGAGCCAGCCCAATTTCCCCGAACAGCTTGCCGCCGATCTCCATAGATAGGTCGGAATGCGCCTTTTTATAGCCATGGTATCCAGCCATCCCACAGCAAGCGGCGTCGACTCTCTCTATCGACAGCCCCGGGATCAGGTGCAATAGCTCAAGAGAGACTCCCGCCAGGTCTTGAACCTTCAGGTGGCAGGGGACATGATAGAATATCGATTCGGAAATCTCCACCAGGTCCCTGTTCAAGTCGCCTCGCCTACTAAGCAACATCAGGTATTCGTCCACATAGTATAAATGATCCGAGACCAGCCTTGCCTTGTCGCTATCATAGAGATTCGGGTACTCTCGCTTTATCATCAGGCTGCAGCTGGGGCAGCCAGTAACGATGTCATACCCATTTGCCGCCGCCGCAGCCAGCGATTCGATGTTATATTCTGCGTTCCTGCGAGCACCACTCATATTCTTATTGGCCATCATGGGCATACCGCAGCACCTCTGGTCCGGAACCAGAACCTCAAAGCCATTTCTCTCCAACACCTTGACCAAGGCCTGGGCCGTCTCAGGCTCATAATAGTTCGCAAAACAGCCGACATAGTACGCCAATCTCCGGCTACCGCCTGGCCCTCCGTTGCCTCCGCCTCTCCTTGCAAACCACCTCTTTAAGGTCTCGTGGCGAAACCTGGGGAGCCGTCTGCTCGTGTCAAAGCCCAAAGCCCTGTGAACCACAGCCCTACTAGGCTCGATACCGATGACAGCGTTAGAGATAGGGGCAGCCAGACTCCCGGCCCTGGCAAGCAATTCGAGATTCCCCAGCACGCGGTTGCGCCAGCCTCGCCCATGCCTGGCAATATGATCAGCCTCAGCCATCCACATCAACCCGGGAATGTCAATAGCTAGAGGACACTCAACACGGCATGCCTCGCAATGGAGGCAGGTATCCAGCGACCGGCCCTCATCCAGCAGGAACATAGACAGGTAGTC
>JAUVWM010000162.1 GCA_030604105.1 Dehalococcoidaceae bacterium | reverse complement strand
GATGTCTACGTCTCCCAATCCCAGATGCGTCGCTTTGGCCTGCGCACCGGCGATGCGGTGACAGGACAGGTGAGGCTGCCCAAGAACAGCGAGAGATATCACGGCCTGCTCCGCGTGGAGGCAGTTAACGGGCTTGATCCTGATACAGCCAGGGGTCGCCCCCCCTTTAGCTCCCTGACCCCCACCGTCCCCGACGACTTGATCAACCTGGAGACCCATCCCCGTGATCTCTCCACCCGCCTCATCAACCTCATCGCCCCTATCGGGCGCGGGCAACGGGGACTGATCGTGTCGCCACCCAAAGCGGGCAAGACCATCCTCCTCAAGAGCATCGCCAACGGCATTACCACCAACTACAGCGACATCCATCTCATGATCTGCCTCATCGGTGAGCGACCCGAGGAGGTCACCGATATGAAGCGTTCCGTTCAGGGGGAGGTAGTAAGCTCCACCTTCGACGAGCCCGTCGAGCATCATACTCGGGTAGCCGAGCTGGCGCTGGAGCGGGCCAAGAGGTTGGTGGAGACAGGCAAGGATGTAGCCATCCTCCTCGATGGCATCACCAGACTAACCAGGGCTTACAACCTGGCCGTGCCTTCCAGCGGGCGCACCCTATCGGGCGGAATCGATCCCGTTGCCCTCTACCCCCCCAAACGCTTCTTCGGCGCCGCCAGGAATACCGAGGAGGGGGGCAGCCTTACCGTCATCGCCACCTGCCTCATCGACACCGGCAGCCGCATGGATGAGCTTATCTACGAGGAGTTCAAGGGCACCGGCAATATGGAACTCCACCTTGACCGAAAGCTGGCGGAGCGGCGAATTTTCCCGGCTATGGATATCCAGCGTAGCGGCACCCGCCGCGAGGAGCTGTTGCTGGATGAAGCCACACTAAAGCACGTCTGGCTGCTGCGGCGCATGACAAGCATGGTCAGCGCCAACTCCGCCCACCCCACCGAAGGCACGGAGCGTGTCCTGGAGCGCATGGCCAAGACCTCAAGCAATGCCGAGTTTCTGGCAACCCTGTCCAGGGAGGTCTAGAGATTCCAGCCCCGATCTGCCACGCGGTGATGAAGCCCCCCGCCCGTGGAGATTCCATAGTGAAAAGGTCTTGACAAACCTGGCAAAAGATGTTAAAACCTAGCCAGCAGGAGTCAAAGTGTTCCTTGTTGACAAAGCTATTGACAAATATAGGCTAGTGAGCGATACTAGCCGAAAAGAGTGAGGTGGCTGAAGAGTGAGGGTGGGAACTATTGGTATGGGGCAGGCGGGCGGTAGAATAGCCGATCTACTGTACCGGCATAGCCTATACGGCGACCACGGGAATATCTCGCCGGTTAACTTGGCCATCAATGCGGCCAGGGCCGACTTGATGGGACTGAGGACCATACCCAAGCGTGACCGGATCCTGCTTGGCCAGACGGAAGTGAGGGGACACGGCGTGGGACTGGTGCGGCAGATGGGAGCCAAGGTGACCAAGGACGGGCTGCACAACGTAATGCACATAATGGCGGATAGGGTTACCGAGTATGTCGATGCCTACTTAATCGTGGTCGGGCTTGGCGGGGGCACCGGCTCCGGCGGGGCACCGGTTGTGGCCGCCGAAATCAAGGACTCTTACCACGAGCCGGTCTTCGTCTTGGGCATCCTTCCCAGCGATGAGGAAGGGAAGCTGATGGCCAGCAACGCCGTGGAGTGTCTGTACGAACTATTGAAAATAGTCGACGGGATCATCCTCTTCGACAATAACCTGTGGCGCCGGGAGGACCTTCCCCTGGAGCAAACCTATAAGATTATGAATTACTGGCTGATAAAACCGCTGCCCCTACTATTGGGAGCCGGGGAAGCAACCCGAGATAGGGTTGGCATCAAGGTGGTTGATGCCGGCGATATCATAAACTCGTGGAAGGGCATCTCGGTCCTGGGCTATTCCGAGCTAAAGGTAAGGACCTGGGTGGACAAGATCCTGCCCTTCCTGAAAAGAAGAAGGAGTTCCATAGATGAGCTCAGCCCCACGCTGAGAACCTCCACGCTGCTGAAGAACGCAGCCGCCTCCGGGTTAAGCTGCAAGTGCAACCTGAGCGAGGCGCAGAAAGGCTTGATGCTCCTCGCCGGGCCCAGAAACGAGATAAACATTGAAGGCTACTCCCTGGCCAGGAAGTGGCTTGAAGACTCAATAGCCACGGAGCAGGTTCGTGGCGGGGACTACCCCTTGGATGGGGACAGCATGCTACATGGCGTACTGGTACTCTCCGGATTCGATGACCTGGCCAGGTTGAAGGACCTGCGAGAGGTGGCAGCCAAGGGGGTGCCCAAGCCCAAGATGTGAGCCTTGCGGGCCACTTTTGCCCACCGTTACGTGGACCAATATGGGGAAAATTAGCAAGGGATGGCGGCTGCTGATAGGATTCGTTGTCATTGGCGGGATCGTATCGGTGCTGCCGGGGTGGGCGGATAGCTGGGGTGGTTATGATGCCATCTGTCCCTGGTCGCCGGTGAGCCTGGTGCTGACCTGGCTGGTGGCCGGGGTGCTTTACATTATAGCTCGCTGGTTTGCCCTAAAACCGTTACGTCGGGGGGGTTGACAAGTGTGCATAAGTATGGTAAAAATTGCTAAAGTTAAAAAATGGTTATATTCAGCAGTCGGCAGAGGCGACTGTGGCTATTTTATGTATTGCTACAGGCTCGACGGGAAAGGGGGGTCGGAGATGTGAAAGAGACCGGCCCATGCGCCTATCCGGCGCATGACGAAAAATATACCTGGACTTACCCACAAAGAAAGGAGGGCTAGATGAAAAATAGACCTCGATTTAGAAAAGCAGTAACTCTGATGACGCTGCTGGCGGTGTTGACCAGCCTGTTCCTGGTGGTCAACGTGACCCCGGTTTTCGCGCAGGACGCGACCATCGCCCCAGCCAGCGGCCCGGTTGGCACGACCATAACGGTGACAGAT
>JAUVWM010000027.1 GCA_030604105.1 Dehalococcoidaceae bacterium | reverse complement strand
GTACGACCCTGTTCACCATGCCGATTCGCTCGGCCTCCGCGGCATCGATAATGTCTCCGGTGAGCAAAAACTCATAGGCCCTGGCCAGGCCCACCAGCCGCGGAAGGATCATCGCATCCTCATGCGTCAGTATTCCTACCTTGATCCATCCTCTAAATCTGGCCTTCTCCGAAGCTATACGCATATCGCATAGAAGGGCCAGATCAAATCCGTAGCCCACCGCTGGGCCATTCACGGCGGCGATGGTCGGCTTGTTGATGTAAAGCAGCGAATCGCCGCCTCCGAATTGCCAGTCGCTTCCAAGGCGGTCGAGCCTCTTGGCCTTGGCACCGGCGGCCAGGCCCCCGCCGGTGACCATTTGGCTGACATCGGCGCCGGCGCAGAATCCACGACCGGCACCGGTGAGAATCAGCACCCTGACCTCGTCGTCGTTCTTGGCCTCGTCAATAGCCTGGGTCAGCTCCCTACTGGCTTTCCCATTCAGGGCGTTCATCCTCTCAGGGCGGTTCAGCGTAATCGTAGCGACGTGGTCCTCCTTGGCGTAGATAATGTCACTGTAGTTCATGGGTGTATCCTCCTTCCTCTGTTGTAGTTGTTCTTCATATCTAGCAATCGAAACTAGATTGTGTCAATGTGTGCGTCGTCAGCAAGATTGGCACAACTTCGTAATGGACACTTTAGTCATCTGAGCTGTTGCTGTCAAGAACCGCAAGGAGATCAGTGCTCAGAAAAGAAGCGCTTTTCGAGCGGCAAGCTGCTCCAGAAGGACTTCTTTTTGGTGGCATTCATGCCTGGAGCTTCGTCCAAGTCTAGCATCATAATTGGATCAATTTTCTAGAGGGCACGTCACCCTGTCCTGCCACAAATCTGATGACCGGTATAACCCAGATTCCCTGCACCAAACTGGGGGCATAGGCAGATTCGTATGGTAAAATGGCTTCCAAAGCCCCCTCGGGCCCATGAGAGGGGGCTGGCTGGAGAAACCCGATGGGTGGGAAACACCCCAAATTGCAATCATTGCCGTCGCAGGGGCAGCAGAAGGCGAAGACCGCCTTGAAAATCATATCTGGAGTTGTTTTCAGAATGACTCGGGAATCCAGATTCATTTCCTGGGCTACACCTACTTTGCCCATCTTTGCCCTCATAGCAATAAACTTCATCATCGTCTACCCCCTGTTCAAGGTGGGCTATACCTCTCATATGGGCTCCATCGAGTCCGCCTTCATCTCGGATGCCAGGTTCATCGCCCAAAACTACCCCTATGTGAGCTGGAATCCCCTTTGGTATCTGGGATTCCCCTTCCATCTCTTCTATACTCCCTTGCTCCCTTATCTGGTGGCCACGGCGCATAAGATCATCTCCCCCATCGCCGTTGCCGACTGGTATCACATCATCATTGCCCTATTCTACGTCCTCACCCCGGTGAGCCTTTATCTCCTGGTGAAATATCTGTTCCGTCGCCAGCTCATTGCCATTTCAGCGGCCCTGATCTATAGCCTGCTGCCCTCTTTCAGCTACCTTTTCCCGGAGGTGAGGGCTGAGGCTGCTGGATTTAACCTCGCCCCCTGGCAGCTTCAGGTGGTCACCCACCGTTATGGAGATGCACCCCACGTCGCCTCCCTAGCGCTTATCCCCATCGCCGCCCTCCTCTTCCTGAAGCTATTGAAGAGGCCTTCCCTTCCTCGTTATATCTGGGCGTCATTGGCTATCGCCGCTGTGGCCCTGCTCAACCTGATCGGCTTCCTCGCCCTGGTCATCATCCTCGCCATTGTGCTCTTCTCAGAGATGCTCGTCGGGGAGCCCAAGCGTAAGCTGATTACAGGACTATGGTGTGCCCTCGTTTCCTTCGGCCTGGTCTCCTTTTGGTATAATCCCAGCTTCATCGGAGCTTCTCTCGAATTCGGCCAAGCAGGGATATCAATGCCGGGCATCTTCCTCACCGCCCTCATTGGCCTGGCGCTGCTGGTAATCCTCTTCCTCGCCCTCTACGGCAGGGGGGAGATCCAGCCCTACTTCATCATCGGCGCCTGGGCACTCGTCTTCCTCACCATTACGGCGCTCTACTCTCAATTCAGTATCTCGCTGGCCCCCCAGGCCGACCACTATCGCTATGCGCTCGAGCTCAACATGGCCGGCGCTGTTCTGGGCGGGGTGGCACTGGTTTCCATCTACGATCGCCTGCGGCGGCTGGCCATCCCCTGGCGAAAGCTGGCCGCAGTGGGCTTCCTCGCCCTCGCGGCATTCGGCATCATCTTCGGCTCCATCCTTTCGCTCAGGTCCGCCCACGACCTCACCAATCCGCATCCTGACATCTCGCAGACCTCGGAGTATCAGGCGACACGCTGGCTTGAGGCCAACCTCGTCGGGGATGAACGCGTCTACGCCACCGGCAGCCATGCCTTCTGGCTCAATGTCTTCTCCGAGGTGCCCCAGTTAAGAGGAGGGACAGACCAGGGAGCCACCAACCCCTGGTGGGAGCATGTCACGTACCAGATAAACAAAGGCGCTGATGGCGAGATCGCCGTCCTCTGGTGTCGGGCGCTGAACATCAAATACATAGTGGTCAACTATCTCGATTCCGACGTCCCCTATAATAGGGATTACAAACATCCGGGCAAGTTCGAGGGCCTGCTCGACCCCGTGTATCAGTTTAACCCGCGCCAGACGAAGGGGGATATAGTATACGAGGTGCCGCTTGCGAATAATAGCCTGGCCAAGATAGTGGATGGGAACGCCATGAGAACGCTGTCAACGCCTGAGAGTGCCGTTGACAGACCAGCCCTTGAAGCCTATGTCAACATAGTGGATGTCAGCTCACGCCCTGCCCTGGTGAGCTGGCACGACGAGGATGCCCTCGACATCGACTGCACGACAGGAGATGGGGAGGTGGTGGTAGTGCAGATAACCGAGGACCACGGCTGGAGAGCAACAGTGGACGGGAGAAAGGTCTCCGTTGGGGAAGACCCGCTGGGTTTCATCGTTATCGACCCCGGTGCTCCCGGGGAGCATCACATCGAGCTTCGCCACCATGATAGCTTCGGTGTTTGGTCATTCCGCGCTATCTTCATCTTCACCCTGGCTGCGCTGGGATTCTTGATCGTGTGGCGGAGGAAAGCGCCTTAGCAGATTCGAGTGAAAAGTCAACTGCCATCTTTGCCCCAGAGGCCCCGGAGTGCCCTGACCCAAATTGTACTCATCGGATGGTTTGGTCGCGGCAGGCCTGCCATGGGGGTGTCTGGTTTGTTGAGGAGGCATGGGTCATTCACCTCAGAGCAGAAGATCCACCCGAAGTGAAGCGATTTACACTATTACATGAGGCGTTTCATATTGCTTGTCGCACAATTTGCCCAGCATTCAGGAGATATGATTTAAGGCATAAACAGTTCAACGAAATCCTTGCTGATTATTTTGCCGCTTGTGTTCTCATGCCGAAGAAGTGGGTTGCAGAATACTGGGTGAGGGTGCATGACATTGCGGAAATGGGACGCATTTTTCGGGTACCGGAACAAGTAATGGGGATATGGCTAGGACGGACAGGAGCGCTACGGGATACCGCCGAATAGATATGCAGGAATAGAATTAGGGTAGTCCTCTAGGGTAGTTAGGGTAGTACCACCTGTGGTAGTGCTGAGCCGTGCGGGATAAGATCAAGAACCCTGCTTTTCAGCAGGGTATTCTCGATGGCAACGAGGCCGGGCAAGTAGCCTGGCCTCAACGTATTATTGCGGCGACGGACTTGCGGATGATCTCCATCCGCCTTGAACGATCCGATGGATTGTCGTTGTTCTACAAATTGGGGCTGGTGCTAGCTGACTTTACGTTCCGACCAGAACTACAAATGGGCCGGACAAGTAGGGTCTGTGAGATGAGAACCAGGGATAGTCGGAAGTTATCAACTGCTGCTGAGCGCCTGGGTCAGGAGCCTCTAGTGCTCAAGAACTGCTTCACTTCCTGAAGGAAGCCCTGCGGGTTATCCATCTGAGGCAAGTGACCAGCATTCGGCACTACTGCGTGTTTCGCCTCGCTTATTCCTTCCAGCAGCACCTTCTCACGCTCCCGCAGCAGGTCCTCACTGCCGAAGACAACCAGAGTCGGACACCTGACCAGCGGTAGTTTAGGGATGACATCGTAGAGACCAATGGCAATCATTGTCTTCTTCATCCACAGCCCCGCCTTGGCCCGCTGCTGGTTGACCCACTCGATTAGCTCTGGGGTTACCTGAGTATACGACATAGCAAGTTGTTCCTTTGTGGCCGGCAGCGGGTTACCCTCAACGTCATAGCTCAGGGCTGACAGCATCAGTCTTTCGATTCTCCCCCAGGCATCCCAGCCGGGACAACCTACTAGAACTAGGGCTTTGACCTTTTCCGTATAGGCGACTGCTACCTCTAGGACAGTAAGGGCACCCACTGAGTTGCCACACAAGACTATCTGGCCCAAGCCCAGCCTGTCGGCGAAGTGGGCCACATTCCGGGCGTAGTCTTCGATCAGGTAATTCCGGGGAGGCTTGTCAGAATCACCGTGCCCCATCATGTCCAAAGCATAGACCGACCAGCTCTGGGCCAGGGGCTCAATGACCCTGCTCCACGACTCACTCGAGACACCCAGACTGTGGAGCAGCAACAGCGGTGGCCCCTGCCCATCAGTCAAGTAAGAGACTTGTCCCTCGTCAAGCTTGATAGATAGTCTTTCCATTTCAACATCCTTTTCGCAAAGTTCATGCCGGAGACTTTCGCCTGGCCAGTTTGCTGGCATCACATATCTTCCTAGCTCCGGCAAGGGTTTCCCGCAGCCCTAGCTGGGACAATGTTAGGGCTGTTACTGACCGCCTGTCAACTTTTTCACCCCTCTGAGCAGCGGCGGACCTCTGTGGTGGCAGGCCACTGGCATACTCAAACGACTTGTAAGAATAACAACTTGGTGAAGTCTTTAGCCCTCTGAACAATCTGACGGTTTGTTCACTGTGAGGGCAGGGCTGTTCTTGGCCAACTCTCCGCATGGTCACTATTATGTGCTGCCGGGCCAGCTAAGCTCTCAAGTGGACTAGACCATGAATGGGAAAGAGGTCGCGAAAGTTCTTGCTTCTATCTTAAATGGCTCACCATTTCGTACAAAAGGTAAAACCTTCTCGAAGACCTTCGCATTGATATATTGATGTACGGTAGACACCCCACAAAACGATGAATTGTTGCCGTTGCCACACGACTGCACCCACCGGGCGAATTGTCTGAGGCCTTGACGCCACAAAGCCGCGGGGGTACGATTGGCACAGGTAAGACGAAGGCCGCACCGAGCGAGCGCGGGTTCTCTATGATAAAGCTCGCTGTTCGCACATGGCAAATGCTGGAGATGGCTCGACTATGTTGACTTCGTTGACTGCCGGGATGAAACCATTGCAACGGTTAGTATCACGCAACCCATAGAGGAGGTAGCGCATGCCGTATCAGACCATCCTAGTGGATAGGGAGGAGGGCGTGGTCACTCTTACCCTCAATCGTCCGGAGAAGCTAAACTCGCTCGACCCTCAGATATTGGATGAGGCCGCAGAGGCAATTCAGGAGCTGAACGATGACGATGAGACGAAAGTGCTCATCATTACTGGTGCGGGTCGCGCTTTTTGCTCTGGTGCCGACCTCACCGCGCCCGTGCTCGGGAACGACACGACAGTCCCGGACATAAGTCGGCGCACCCGCACGGAGCCTTTCGCCAGATTCGGGCGAGTGATGAAGGGGCTAGCCAACTTCGCCAAGCCTTCCATCGCTGCAGTGAATGGCATCGCTGCCGGCGGTGGGCTCGCCATTGCCCTCATCTGCGACATCAGAATTGCCTCGGAAGATGCTCGTTTCTCCGCCATATGGGTGAGAAGGGGGCGGGGCGCCGACTGCGGCACATCGTTCTACCTGCCCCGGCTGGTGGGAGTAGCCAAGGCATTGGAGCTCATGTGGACCGGCGACATCATACACGCCAAAGAGGCGGAGCGCATAGGCTTAGTGCGTTCGGTAGTGCCTCCCGAGAACCTCATGAACGAAGCGAGAGAATTCGCCCTTAGGCTGGCTAGGGGGCCTTCGGTAGCCATCGAGCTGATGAAGCGCATGGTCTACGATGGCCTGAAAGCCAATGATTTTTCCTCTCAGCTGAGCCACGAAGATTTTGCCCACTACGTAGCCCGACTCACGGAGGACTGGCAAGAAGGTACCAACTCGTTCATCGAGAAGAGGGAGCCTCGATTCACCGGGAGGTAAGCATATCTCATGATGTCTGCGTACGCGAGATCCTTTTCAAAAAAGCTTGACAAAAGGTGAGTTCTCATCATCTTTTTTGGCATTTTGAGCTAGAAAGAGTAAGAAGGAGGCGATATGGATTACAAGTCAATCATTTTCCGCAAGGACAAAGGCGTCGCCGTCATTACACTCAATCGCCAAGAGACCCGCAATGCCCTAGACGAAAAGATGTACGACGATCTGTTCCATGTCTTGGACGAAATCGAGAAGGACGACGAGGTACGCGCAGTGGTCATCACCGGTGCTGGTAGTGCCTTCTGCTCCGGGGGGCATCTCTCCTTAATACAGCGCCTGGCTGAAAGCACCATCATAGGCAGGGAAGGAGTGCTTAGGGGGAACAAGCTCGTCATGCGTATAGCGGAACTGGAGAAGCCGGTTATCTCGGCAGTGAACGGGGCAGCGGTGGGCGCCGGCTGCAATCTGGCGCTGGCTGGCGACATCGTCATCGCCTCCAATGGCGCGGTTTTCACCCAGAGATTCGTCCGCCTTGGGCTGCTACCCGATTCGGGCGGGATGTTCATCCTGCCTCGCCTGGTAGGCGTGTCCAACGCCAAGAAGCTGTGCTTTACCGGGGACATGGTCAACGCTGAAGAGGCTGAGCGGATGGGGCTGGTGAGCAAGGTGGTGCCCCCCGAGGGGCTGCAAGCGGAGGCGTTGGGCCTGGCGGAGAGGCTGGCCAAGGGCCCGACCAAGGCTATCGGGCTGATGAAGACGATCATAAATAGGGGCTTGAGCTCCGACCTGGCGGCGGTGTGTGAATACGAGGCCCAGGCACAGGCCATACTATTCCAGACGGAGGACTTCAGGGAGGGAATGCAGGCGTTCCAGGAGAAGAGGGAGCCCAAGTTCAAGGGGAGATAGCCTGGGCCCTAGCCCTCTTCAGTATCTTCTTGATGTAAGGGTTGTTCTTGAATATGCCAACTGCTAGTCTCCTATTTGCATAAGTGCTATAATATCTCAGGAAGCCAGCCCCAATTGGCAGCGATGAGTGAATGGAGCCAAAATAGACTGGAAGTCATGCGCCATTCGGCAGCCCATGTCATGGCACAGGCTGTCTTATCTATATTTCCCGAGGCCAAACTGGGCATTGGTCCCGCCATCGAGGATGGCTTCTATTATGACTTCGACCTCCCTCGCTCCCTCACCCCCGATGACCTGCCCGCCATTGAAGCCAAGATGAAGGAGATAGTCGCCCTGGATCTACCCTTTGAGCGGGAGGAGGTGGATAGGGAGGAAGCCCGCCGCCTCTTGGCCGGTCAACCCTATAAGCTTGAGCTAATCGATGAGCTTGCCGATGAGAAGGTGAGCCTTTACCGTCAAGGCCCCTTCGTCGACCTCTGCCGGGGACCTCATCTGGGCTCAACAGGGGAGCTCGGGGCCTTCAAACTCGTCAACATCGCCGGAGCCTACTGGCGTGGCGATGAGCACCGCCCCATGTTGCAGCGAATCTATGGCGTGGCCTTTGATACCGAGGCCGCGCTCCAGGAGCATCTCCATAGACTGGCAGAGGCGGCCAAGCGCGACCATAGAAGGCTGGGCAGGGAGCTCGACCTTTTCAGCATCCACAATGAGGCAGGCCCGGGGCTGGTTCACTGGCACCCAAAGGGGGCTCTCGTGCGCCGCCTCATCGAGGACTTCTGGAAGGATGAGCATATCAAGCGAGGCTATGACATCGTCTATACCCCACATATCGCCAAGGTCGATCTGTGGCGCACCAGCGGCCACTGGGACTTCTATCGGGATTATCTCTACTCCCCTATGGAGGTGGAGGGGCAGGACTATATCATCAAGCCCATGAATTGCCTGGGGCATATCCTGATGTACAAGACCAGGCTCAGAAGCTACCGGGAGCTGCCCCTGAGATGGGCGGAGCTGGGCACGGTGTATCGCTATGAGCGCTCCGGGGTACTGCATGGCCTGGCCCGGGTGCGGGGGTTCACCCAGGACGATGCCCATATCTTCTGCCGCCCCGACCAGCTGGAAGAGGAGGTGGCGGGGGTGCTGGAGCTGGCCCGCTTCATGATGCAGGCCTTCGGCTTCAATGAGTACGAGGTGTTCCTCTCCACCAGGCCCGAGAAGTATGCAGGCAGCGCCGAGGTCTGGGAGGACTCCACGCGGACTCTGGAGAGGGCGCTGGACCGCCTCCACATGGCTTACAGCATAGACCCCGGCGAGGGGGTTTTCTATGGCCCCAAGATCGATATCAGCCTCAAGGATGCCCTGGGGCGTTCCTGGCAGGGCCCCACCACCCAGGTCGATTTCAACCTCCCCCAGCGCTTCGATGTGACCTATATCGGCGAGGATGGAAAGGAGCACCAGGTGGTAATGGTGCATCGAGCTGTCCTGGGGAGCCTGGAGCGGTTCGTCGCCTGCCTCTTGGAACACTACGCAGGTGCCTTTCCGGTGTGGCTGGCCCCGGTTCAAGCGGTGGTGATCCCCATAGCCGACCGACACCTGGATTATGCTCGTCAGGTGGCAGCCGAGCTCAGCGGCCAGGGCCTTCGCATCCAGGTTGATGCCCGGGCGGAGAGGATGAACCTCAAGATTCGCGAGGCACAGCTGCAAAAGGTCCCCTATATGCTGGTGGTCGGCGATAACGAGGCGGCCGCCTCCACCGTATCCCTTCGCCTGCGCAACAACCAGAACCTGGGGACACACTCCCTGGCCAGCTTTAAGGCAATGTTTGAATCCGCCCTCGAGGCCAGGGAGTAGAGCCCTTTAGCTTGCTTGACAGTAGATAGACGCTATGATATGGTGATTTCGTCGCCGTCCCCTGGGGACGGATTTTTTGACTATCCCAGGAAAGCATATGAGAAGCGACAGGATAAAGCTAGGCATTGAGCGGGCCCCTCAGCGGGCACTGCTTCATGCCCTGGGCTGCTCCCCGGAGGAGCTCCAGCGGCCCTTCATTGGCGTGGTCAACAGCTTCAGCGAGGTTGTCCCCGGGCATCAGCACCTGTTAGGGATTGCCCAGGCGGTGAAGGCAGGGGTGCGCAGCCGGGGAGGAGTGCCTTTTGAGGTCAACACCATCGCCGTATGCGACGGCATCGCCATGAACCACCTGGGCATGCACTACAGCCTCCCCAGCCGCGAGCTTATCGCCGATTCCGTGGAGATAGTGGCTGAAGCTCATGCCTTCGATGGCCTGGTCTTCATCCCCAACTGCGACAAGGTGATTCCGGGGATGCTCATGGCGGCGGTGAGGCTGAACATCCCCTCCATATTCATAAGCGGCGGCCCCATGCTGGCCGGGCATTGGGCTGGCGGGAATCAGCATAGGCCAGAAGCTGGCGCCTCCTCCTCCGTTGACGTCAACACCGTCTTTACGGCGGTGGGCAAGGTGATCAAGGGGGAGATGAGCCAGGCGGAGCTAACGGAGCTGGAGGCGGTCGCTTGCCCCGGCTGTGGTAGCTGTGCCGGGATGTTTACCGCCAATACTATGAACTGTTTGACCGAGGCCCTGGGGATGGGACTGGCAGGCAATGGCACTATCCCGGCCGTGGATGCCCGGCGAACCCGTCTCGCCCATGAGGCCGGGGAGCGGATCATGGAGCTACTGGCCAGGGATACCTGCCCTCGGCACATCATCACTTTCGACGCCATCTATAACGCCTTTGCGGTGGATATGGCCCTGGGGGGCAGCACCAATTCGGTTCTGCACCTTATGGCCATAGCTTACGAGGCGGGGATCGATTTCCCCCTCTCCCTGGTCAGTGAGATAAGTGGCAACACGCCCCATCTGTGCCGGATGAGCCCCGCAGGCGAGCATCATCTTGAGGACTTGGACCGGGCGGGAGGGATACCGGCGGTTATGAAGGAGCTTGAGAGCTTGCTCAGGCTTGAGGCGCGGACAGTGTCCGGGGGCTCCCTGGGCCAGGCCATCGCCGCTGCCCCAGCCGGCAGTGGTGAGGTCATCCGTTCCCGCACCGCCCCCTATTCTGCCAGCGGCGGCATCGCTGTCCTCTTCGGCAACCTGGCCCCTGAAGGCGCCGTGGTCAAGAGCGCCGCTGTAGCTCCAGAGATGCTCCGTCATCGGGGGCCAGCCATCGTCTTCGACTCTGAGGAAAAGGCCACGGCGGCTATCATGAACAGGGAGATCAAGCCTGGGCAGGTGGTCGTTATCCGCTATGAGGGCCCCCGGGGCGGGCCCGGCATGCGCGAGATGTTGACCCCAACCTCGCTCCTCAGTGGCCTGGGGCTTGACCGGGAGGTAGCCCTCATCACCGATGGCAGGTTTTCCGGGGCCACCCTCGGTGCGGCCATCGGCCATGTCTCCCCGGAGGCAGCCAGCATGGGGCCTATCGCCGCTTTGCAGGACGGCGATGGGGTGAGCATTGATATCCCGGCGCGTAAGCTTGAGGTGGAGCTGAGCCAGGCGGAGATGGCCAAGCGTCTCGAGAGGCTGCCTGACTTCGAGCCCAAGGTGAAAACCGGCTACCTGAAACGCTATGCCCAGCAGGTAACCTCGGCCAGCACCGGGGCGGTGTTTGCCACATAGGGGGTCTACGATGAAGATGACCGGTGCCCAGATAGTATGTGAGAGCCTGGTAAAGGAGGGGGTGGAGGTGATATTTGGCTACCCCGGTGGCGCGGTGCTGCCTCTGTATGATGCCCTGCCTCAGTACCCCCAGCTTCGTCATATCCTGGTTCGCCACGAGCAGGGCGCGGCTCATGCCGCCGACGGCTATGCCAGGGCTACAGGCAGGGCGGGGGTATGTCTGGCCACCTCGGGCCCCGGAGCCACCAACCTGGTAACCGGGATCGCCACCGCCCATCTCGATTCCTCGCCGGTCATTGCCATCACCGGCCAGGTAGCCAGACCCTTTATCGGCAAGGACGCCTTCCAGGAGGTAGACATCACCGGCATCACCGTGCCCATCACCAAGCACAACTACCTCGTCCATGATGCCGCAGAGTTGGCCGGGGTGATTAAGGAGGCTTTCTATCTGGCCACCAGCGGCAGGCCGGGGCCAGTGCTTATCGACATCCCCCGGGATGTGTTCATAGAGGAAACAAACTTCCAGTATCCCGATAAGTTAAGCCTGCCCGGGTACAAGCCTACCCTGGTGGGGCATCCCACCCAGATCAAGAAGGCGGTCAAGCTCATCAGTGAAGCCGCCCGGCCGGTCATCATCACCGGCAGAGGGGTGATCATCTCCGGGGCATATGCCGAGCTTAAGGAGCTGGCGGAGAAGGCCCAAATACCGGTGATCACCACACTGTTGGGCATCGGTTGCTTCCCCGAAAGCCATGTGCTAAGCTTCGGCATGTTGGGCATGCACGGCATGGCCTTTGCCAATATGGCGGTAGACGCCGCCGACCTTATCATTGCCCTGGGCATGAGGTTCGATGATAGGGCCACAGCCAAGGTGAGCGCCTTTGCCCCCCGTTCCCGGGTTATCCACATCGATATCGATCCGGCGGAGATCGGCAAGAATGTGCGGGTGGATGTGCCCATTGTGGGCGATGTCAGGAGAGTCCTTCAAGCGCTGAATAAACAGCTAGCACCTCAGACCCGAATTGACTGGATTCGTCAGGTCGAGCAGTGGCGCCAGGAGCACCCTTCAACCGCCATCAGAGAGAGCGATGCCATTCTCCCCCAGTATGTGATGAGCAAGATCTGTGAGGCCACCGGGGGCGATGTCATTGTTGTCACCGGGGTCGGGCAGAATCAGATGTGGGCGGCGCAGCACTTTTGCTACAATAAGCCCAATAGCCTGATATCCTCCGGCGGACTGGGCACCATGGGCTTTGGGCTTCCGGCGGCCATGGGGGCCAAGGTGGGTTGTCCCGGGTAGACGGTGTGGTGCATTGACGGCGATGGCGGTTTCCAGATGACCATCCAAGAGCTGGCGACTTTGGTTCAGGATAACATTGCCTTAAAGATAGCCATCATTGACAATGGCTTTCTGGGAATGGTGAGGCAGTGGCAGGAGCTGTTCTACGAGCGTCGTTATGTGGGCACCCGGCTG
>JAUVWM010000060.1 GCA_030604105.1 Dehalococcoidaceae bacterium | reverse complement strand
GCCGAGTTCAGCGCTGCCGGTTTCCTCGACCTCGCCCAGTGCCTCATGGCCCAAAACGAGGAGGTCACAGCCCGGCGGAGGCTCGCCATAGCGCGCCTGGCCGATCTCCACATCGGTGCCGTCGATACCGACCTCCAATATTTTGACCAGAACCTCGCCCTGCCGCGGTAGCGGAGCATCCATTTCAACGACTCTGGCGCTATCTTTTCGGCCTGGGGTAACCGCTACAGCTCTCATTATGTGCCCCTCCCGGAACGCAAGATCTATGCTCCTTGCCTATTCCCGCAGCCCGACCTGCCCCAGCCTGCGTTCCCGGGCTACAGCTTCAGCTCTACCGAAAGGATGGCCTCCGAATTCATGCCGCAGAACGGCCACGGCCTTGGCCGCGGCGCTATCCTCGTCACGAGACCGGAAGAGCGCCATCACAGACTCGCTGATCACAGGAATGGGAACCTCCATTCTCAGCGCCTCCTCGATGAGCCAGTTTACTTCGCCGGTATCCTCAACGTATGAGCTGACATTTGCCATGCCCTCTTTCTGGCGCTCGCGTAATCCACGCGCCATGAGCTCGACCAGCCAGCCGCGGATTACCGATCCGTAAGCCCAGGTGTGGAACAGGGCAGCGATGTCGATCTCATACTCTGACTTTCTCAGAAGAGCAAAGCCCTCGCCAATAGCCTGGAGCATCCCGAACTCGATCCCATTGTGAACGAGCTTGGCGAAATGCCCCGCCCCTGGCTTGCCAACATGAGTGTATCCCCCCGGCACAGCCAACGCTTTCAGGATCGGCTCCACCACCTTCACCACATCTGCCTCGCCACCGACCATGAAACAAGCCCCCTGCCTCGCCCCCTCCAAACCGCCACTGGTGCCGCAGTCCACGTAACCGATGCCGTGTCGCGCCAAACGTCTTTGCCTTGCCTGCGAATCGCGAAAGTGCGAGTTCCCGCCGTCCAGGACAATATCACCCTCATCCAAGAGGGCGACAAGCTCCCTCAGAACCTGATCCACGGTGGGACCGGCCGGAACGTAGAGAAACACTGTTCTGGGAGGCCGCAATAGCTCCATCAGCCCCTTGATGGCGGCCGATAGCTCCACCCCTTCATTTCGCAGCTCCTCCTCTCTCCCGGAATCGATACCGGGATCGAACCCCACAACCCGGATACCTTTTCCCACGGCTTGCAGGGCGAGGTTTGTCCCCATTTTCCCCAATCCAACTATCCCGAATTCCATGGCCCGCCTCCCAAAATCGTTTCCTTATCTTTCCTCCGGGGCCGAGTGCGCAACCTCAGCCTCAGTCCTTTTCCCCCTCTACGGCGCGGGCTAGCTCCAGTCCAGTGATGATGACGGCCAGGTGCGTGAGCGCCTGAGGAAAGTTGCCCAGGGCTTCCCCGGAACTGGGGTCCACCATTTCCGAGAAAAGGCCCAGGTGATTGCTGTGGCCGAGCAGTCTTTGGTATAGGGCTATGGCGTCCTCCAGCCTGCCCATTCTGAGAAGGTTCCTTACCAGCCAGAATGAGCACCATAGAAATGCTCCCTCCGACCCGCTGAGCCCGTCATCGGTCTCATCAGTTCTATACCGGCGCAACAGGCCCCCCCCGCCCAGCTCCTCCACGGTGCGCTCGATGGTGGCCATGACCCGTTCGTCGGAGACCGGCAGGAAGCCGAAGAGAGGCATAAGCAAATTGCTCGCATCCAGGGCCGATGTGCCGTAGTGCTGGGTGAAGGCCCGCCGCTGTGGGTTCCAACCCCTGGTTAATATGTCATCTCGGATCTCCTGGGACGTTTCCCGCCAGCGGGCAAGGTTCTTCCTCCGCCCCAGTCTTTCCGCCATCTTGATCCCCCTGTCCACGGCGACCCAACACATGAGCTTGGAATGTACAAAATGATAGGGGCCGCCCCTTACCTCCCAGATGCCGCTGTCGGGCCGTTGCCAGCTCTCGCAGGCAGCGTTGACGAAGCTCTCCAGAAGCTCCCAGGTGCGGCGCGTTATACGGCCACCGATATCGAGATAGCTGTGGGCAGCCTCAAGCACCTCTCCGAAGACATCGAGCTGAAGTTGCCGGTAGGCATCATTGCCTATGCGCACCGGCCGGGAATCCCGGTATCCCCTGAGATGGTCCAGTATCTGCTCCTCAAGTGGGTGCGCATAATCAATATCATAGAGGATCTGGGCCTTGGCTCCACACTTGCGGCACACTGTCATCAGCCAGTTCATGAACCCCATGGCCTCTTCCTCGTGGCCCAGACGTAAAAAGGCATTGAGCGTCAGCGAGGCATCGCGAAGCCAGGTAAAGCGATAGTCCCAGTTGCGCTCGCCGCCGATTCGCTCGGGAAGAGAGGTGGTAGGAGCAGCTATGATGGCTCCCGTCGGTGAGTATACCAGCAAGTGCAGAGCAAGATAGGAGCGCACTATGGCTTCCTGCCAGGGGCCGGAACAAAGGCAAGCCCCAGCTTGCTGCTGCCAGTAGGCCGAGGTCCGCTCCAGCTTGCCCGCCGACCGGTACATGCCGGGTGGTAAGGGCTCGTGTGAACCGTAGCGCAGGATGAACTCAGCCCTCTGTCCCCGATCGAGCATGAAGCGGGCAGTGGCTTTATCCCCGTGGACGGCAAGAGGAATCGAAGAGGACAGTGCCACTGTTTCTTCCCCTCTTCTTGCGGTAACGCCATATCTGGAGGTGTTCATCAAGGTAACGCCTCTAGCGTAGTCTAGCCTTGGCTCAAACACTACCTCCAGGGCCACCTTACCCTCGCTGCAATCCGCCAGGCGGTGGATCTCGTGGAGCTGGGCCAGCCGGCGCCGATAGGTTGGGTAGCACGGCATGAAATCGATTACGCTGGCTGTACCTGTATCCGTTTGGAAGGTGGTCTGAAGCACGTTCGTGTTGGGCAGATAGGCCTGATGTGATTGGAAAGGGGTCTGCGGCCTGATATGGAACCTACCACCTTTCCCATCGTCCAGTATGGCGGCAAAGATGCTGGGGGAATCGAACCTGGGCAGGCAGCACCAGTCGATGGAGCCGTCGAGCCCTACCAAAGCCGCAGTGAGCGTGTTGCCGACGATCCCATAGCCGCCAATCGGCTTGTAAGCCATTTCCAGCTTTTCTCCCGGCTGTTTGATGCTATTGGGCAGCGTTGAGCGTTGGGCCTCGGCAACCCTCTCTTCTCCCTGCAGGGCCTCAATGACCCTATCTCCGGGCCAGCTTGGCCGCGATAGCGGCCACATGGCGGCCCTGGAAACGGGCAATTGCCAGCTCGTTCTCGCTGGGCAGGCGGCTGCCATCCGCCGCAGCTATGGTAGACGCGCCGTAGGGGCTTCCCCCGGAGATCTCGTCCAGTGTATTTTGACGCGTCTCAGAGTAGGGCACGCCGACAATGATCATCCCGTGGTGCAGCAGAGTAGTGTGAAAGCTGGTGAGGGTGGTTTCCTGCCCGCCATGCTGCGTGGCGGTTGAGGTGAAAACACTGCCGACCTTGCCCACAAGGGCGTTCTTAGCCCAGAGCCCGCCCGTTTGGTCTAGAAAGTTGCGCATCTGGGCACACATGTTCCCAAAGCGAGTTGGCGTCCCGAAGATCAAAGCATCGGCATCGGCGAGATCATCCGGCTTAGCAACTGAAATGTGAGCGAAGGCAGCCCGTGCCTGCTTGGCGCCGGCCCGCTCCAGAGCCTCATCGGGCATAAGCTCGGGTACTTGCAATAGCGACACCTCCGCACCTGGCACCTCGCGGGCACCCTCGGCCACTGCCTCGGCCATGCGATAGACATGTCCATACATGCTATAAAATATGACCTTCACTTTCATTGCCCTCACCTCCACCGCTATTTACCTGAATTTTGAGCGCCACAGCCAACAAAGTCAAGTGATCTGCCAGCCCGCCTGCCATATTGAGCTTTCCGGGAAACCCGGAGTGGGTTTCGTATAGAAATTACCCCCGCGACGGCCGGAATACGCGGGCTTGACGACCAGGCCCAGGGGGGCCCATAATCAGCGCAAGCGCCAAAAGTAGCCGGGCATGTATCAAGTGGTCGCCGGAGTCATTGAGACTGGGAGGCGTGGGAGAAAGCAGACGAGAAGCGAAAGGTTCTTTGGGCAAAGCTAGCGTCGAGGGAAGAGGTGTCAAGCCATGGCTGAGCTATCGCTGCCGTTTGAGTCCAGATACTTTCCCCTGAAGAAGTTCTTCGATATTTATAATAGGTCTATCCAGGAGCCGGAGGCATTCTGGGCGGAACAGGCTCGCCAGCTAGACTGGTTCAAGACCTGGGACAAGGTGCTGGAGTGGGAGCCACCTTTTGCCCGCTGGTTTACAGGCGCGCAACTGAACGCATCATATAACTGCGTTGACCGTCATGTGAAGACCTGGCGCCGGAGCAAGGTGGCCATGTACTGGGAAGGCGAGCCGGGCGATACCAGGGTCTTGAGCTATTCAACGCTATACGGTGCGGTCAACAGGTTCGCCTCCGTGCTGAAGAACTGCGGGGTAGGCAAGGGGGACAGGGTTGCCCTATACCTGCCGATGATCCCTGAGCTTCCCATCTTCATGCTGGCCTGTGGCAGGATCGGCGCCGTCCACACCGTGGTCTTCTCCGGCTTCAGCGCTCAAGCGCTGGCCGACAGGATCAATGACGCCCAGGTCAAGCTGCTGGTAACCGCCGATGGGGGGTTCAGGAGAGGCAAGGTGGTGCCGCTGAAAAGCATAGCTGATGAAGCCCTGACTATGAGCCCGTCTGTGGAAAGGACTATCGTGGTCAAGAGAGCCGATGTGCCGATCAGCATGAAACCATCGAGAGACCTCTGGCTCCATGACTTGCTCGATAAGGCGGCGCCTTTCGTCCAACCCGAGCCAATGGCGTCAAACGACCCGCTCTACATACTTTACACCTCGGGCACTACAGGCAAGCCTAAAGGGGTCGTTCACGGCACCGGTGGCTATCTTGTCCACAATTATTGTGCCTATAAGTGGGCCTTTGACCTCAAGGAGGAATCGGTGTACTGGTGCTCCGCCGATGTGGGCTGGGTTACCGGGCATAGCTCGATAGTGTACGCCCCACTGTCACATGGGGCAGCCATAGTCCTGTATGAAGGGGCTCCAGACTATCCCACGATTGATAGGTGGTGGGACATTATCGAGAAGTACGGGGTTACCATATTCTACACCTCGCCTACGGCCATCAGGATGTTCATGGGATACGGTGAGGAGTGGGTACATCGCCATGACCTCAGCAGCCTGGAGCTGTTGGGGAGCGTGGGGGAGCCTATCAATACGCAGGCATGGCTCTGGTTTTACCGGCATATAGGCGGTGAGAGGTGCCCTATCGTTGACACTTGGTGGCAGACGGAGACGGGTGGCATTATGATATCACCCACCCCTGGGATAGAGCGTCTTCCTCTGAAGCCTGGCTCAGCGACATTGCCATTGCCAGGAGTGGATGCTGACGTAGTCGATGAAACCGGCAAGTCAGCGCCGCCCGAGGAACGGGGCTGGCTGGTGATAAAGAAGCCGTGGCCAGGAATGCTTCTCTCCATACACGGTGACCCGGAGCGCTACAGGCAATACTGGTCCCGATTTCCCGGCGTTTATTACACCGGTGACTATGCGGTTAAGGATAGGGATGGATACTTTTGGATCTTGGGAAGAGCTGACGAGGTCCTCAAGATCGCGGGGCATAGGATAGGCACCGCTGAGCTGGAGGACGCCGCTACCTCCCATCCTCAGGTGGCCGAGGCGGCGGTGGCGAGCAAGGGCGATCCGGTGAAGGGCGAGAGCATCGTGCTCTTCGTCCGGCTCAAAGAGGGGAGCACTCCCTCCCCAGGCCTGAAGAACGAGCTATCCGAGCACATGCGGGGCAAGATCGGGCCGATAGCAACCCCTGATGAGGTCTACTTCACGACCAAGCTGCCCAAGACGAGGAGCGGCAAGATCATGCGACGGGTCCTGAAGGCAGTGGCCAATAACACCAGCATCGGCGACGTTACCACCCTGGAAGACGAAGCCTCCGTGGAGGAGGTAGTCAAGGCCTACCAGGAACTGAAGAAAGCGTAGGAAAGGATGAGCCAAGCTTATCTCAGGCACCGGTGGCAGCGCCCTCACATGCTGGAGGCATCAACCCGCATAGGGCTGGCTGCGGGAGCTGGCCTTGGGCCTGTTGATGCCTTGACGGCCAGCGAGCAGGAGGGTTAGAATCATCACAGTAACTAGCAATGCCGGGCTGGGCCTGTCAGGAGTGGCTACATGAAATCCTGCAATACTTCGCTGCCCATTCCGGCAAAGGAGGGCCAAGACAATGACAGTAGGTGACACCTACGCCGTGCTTGCCGAGAGACTGGGATTCCCTGGTTCTGTCCGTCTGCGCAAGCTCCTGGAATACCTGATGAGCCCGGAGCAGTCCCGCATCGTGGTCGAGCTTCCGGCACCGCCCGAGGAGATCGCCGCCAAACTGAGCATGGAGGTGGCAACGGTAAAGCGGGAGCTGGACAGGCTGTACCGCAGGGGGGTCGTTTTTCCGCGCAACTTCGAGACCGTGGAGGGCTGCCGCTTCGCGCGGGACGTCATGCAGCTCCATGACGCCAGCCAGTCGGCGTTGCGGCTGGACACCAAGCGCCACAAGCCACTCTTTGCCCTGTGGGAAGACTTCGCCACCAACGAGTGGGACGAGCATCGGATGAAGGAGATGGAGAGGCTGGAGGCCCCGATTTGGCGCATCGTGCCGGCCTATAAATCGCTACAGGGCATACCGGGTATCCTTCCCCACGAAGACGTGCGGGAGATCCTCGCCGCCGCCGACCTCATCGCCGTGGTCTCCTGCGTCTGCCGTCAGCGCAAGGAGGCTACCGGTAATCCCTGCATCCGGAGCCACGATGGGGTCTGCCTCCAGCTCAACCGGGGCGCGGAGTACGCCATATGGCGTGGCACCGGTACCCGCCTCACTCTGGACGGTGCGCTGGAGTTGGTGGACGAGATAGAGGAGGACGGCATCGTTCATATGTGGGCCAACTCAAGCAAGATGAAGGGCAATGTGATGTGCAACTGCTGCGACGATTGCTGCGTCCTTATCGATCCCCTGCATCGCTTCAATGTCCCCTACACCAAGTCATACGCCAAGAGCCGCTACCAGGCCACGGTGGACACCGATATCTGTACCGGCTGCCAGGACTGCGTGGACCGCTGCCCCTTCCAGGCCATCGACATGGCTGCAGTCGAGGGCGCCAAGAAGCTCAAGGCGCGCGTCGATGCCGAGAAGTGCCTGGGCTGCGGCGTCTGCGTCGTCGGCTGCGCTGACCAGGCCTTGTCCATGAAAGTGGTCCGGCCCCCTGAGCACATCCCAGCAGCCAAGTGACCTATGCCGCCGAGAGGGCATCCAAGAGGGCCTATGTGATGGAGATCGATCCTGCCTATTGCGCGGTTCAGGTGTGTCCTGTAGAGACTGAAGGAAACGCTGAATGAGGGAAGACCTTTACTCGCAGAAGCTAGCCTGGTTCAAGCAGAGCGAGAGACCGGAGACAGTGCTCCTGGTAGCGGACAGTCCCGAGCGCATCTCGGGCAAACAATGCCACTCTTTGGAAAACAAAGCGAAGCGGTGACCGCGCACATAACGCGGACTTTGTGACCCACCACGCCCTGCCCAAATGCCAGCGCTTCCCAAGGACAGGAAGCGCTGGCTGAAGGCTTGGAGCCGGGTAAAAGCTTGGTGACAGCTGCTGACAGCTGCTGTCACTATCCCATGCGGAACTCCCACTGCACCCCATTCATCGACTTGGGGTGGGCAAAGGCAACACCCCCCTCGCCAAAGGTGATCGGCTCCTCCGTGGTAAATATGACGCCCTGGGCCACTGCGTTTTTCATATGCTGAGCCACATCATCAACATGGCAGGCAAGAAGGAATACGCCCTCTCCCCTTTTTTCACAGAACCTGGCCACCGCTGTGTCGGGGTTACCGGTGAGCAGAGTGATCAATGCATCCCCTATGCTGAAAGCTGCTCCTCTATGCCCGGGCATGGCGAGGGCGGACTCGTCAAAAAAGAGTGGCTCCACGCCGAAGACCGCCGAGTATTTCTTGACCGCCGCGTCAAAGTTCTCAGTCTTTATGGCTATATTACAGCCAAGAAGTCGCTTTGACATTTTCTATCCCTCCTTAATCAAAGTATAGGTATCCTCATCTATATCTTGTAGCATATGCCAGCCAGGGTTGTCAAGGGCCTAGGGCCTCGCCGGGCACCGGCCTTCGTTGTCGACAAACGGCGAGCAGCCTTGACGGCTGCGGGGCAGGGTATTATCATCGGCCTACATGGTAATGCCGAAATGGGACATCCCGGCCAAAATGTCACCGGTGGCAGCCAAAGATCGAGGAGGTGATATGGACTACGAGAACCTCATCTTCCGCAAGGAGAAGGGCGTCGCCGTCATCACACTCAATCGCCCGG
>JAUVWM010000007.1 GCA_030604105.1 Dehalococcoidaceae bacterium | reverse complement strand
GGGACGATGAATTTCTTCAATCGCTTGGGGATTTTTGTCGAGCGCAGGCGCCTGTTGATCCTTATCGTCGGCGCTCTATTCATAATAGCCGCCATTTTTGGAGCGCAAAGTCTGAGCATGGCCACCGGTATCAAGACCTTTCTCTCCAGCGACTCCCGGACATACAAGGACTATATGGCGTTCAGCGAACACTTTGGCGGCCAGTCTGTCGTGGTCATGGTCGCCGGCGACCTGACTCAGCTGCTGGCGCTTGAAAACCTCAAGGCCATGGAATCTATAGAGGAGCGCATGGCCCAAAATCCCGACGTCATCTCAGTTATCGGTCCGCCGCTCTTTATCAAACAGGCCGCCCGTCAGCACACAGGAGCCTCTACCCTGCCCGACGACCCCCAAGTGCTGCTGGACATAGTCACCGACCCCGAAACCGGCCAGGTTCGACCCCAATTCCAGGAGGTATTTCCCGATGAGGGGCATGCCCTCGTCAGCGTAATAATTCGGGGTGGTGCGCCCTATGGGGGGGAAAGCGAGGTGACCGAGCAAGTGCTCCAGGCGGTGGCGGAGGCAGGCTTCTCCGACGTTGAGGTTATCGTCAGCGGCTGGCCGGTCATCTCCGGCGAGATAAGGGACATGATGCAGAGCGGCCTGCGCCAGACCATGCTCATATCTGCCCTGCTGATGCTTGCCGTCCTGGTCCTGCTCTTCAATGTGCGCGGGTTTTTTGCCCGCCGCTGGCTGGCTCTGGCGATGGTGGCCATCGCCACCATCTACACCTTCGGGGTTATGGGTGTCCTGGGCATCTCCATCACCATGATGTCCATGCCTGTCTTCGCCATCCTCATTGGCCTGGGCGTGGATTACGCCATCCAGTTTCATAACCGCTATGACGAAGAGATGAGGAAGGGCCGAACCGCGGCCCAGGCCTTGGTAAATTCAATAACCTTTATGGGCCCGGCGGTGGGCATCGCCTTGATTGTTGTCTGTCTCAGCCTGGCATCCCTCTTTATCTCCCCCCTTCCCATGATTCGGGATTTCGGGGTGATGCTGCTGCTGGGGCTTGTAATGTGTTACCTGGCGGCCCTGTTCCTGTCGCTGATCATCTTACACTGGCGCGATAGCCGTTCCCAGGCAAAACCTAATCCCACGGTGCCTGAGCCAGAAAAGGGGCCGGGCTGGGTGGAGAAGGGGCTTCGGCGCTTGACCCCTGCGGTGATCAAGCACCCGGCCATCGTTCTCGGCATCGCCCTGGCGCTCTCCATTGGCGGCTGGGTGGCAGACTCCCATGTGGGCATCGAGGCCGACGAGAAGAAGCTCATCTCCCAAGACATCCAGGCGGTGAAGGATTATGACCGGGTGGAGACGGTGGTCGGCAGCCTGAGCACGACCAGCATAATGGTGGAGGCTGAGGATGTTACCGAGCCGGCTATCCTGGCCTGGATATGGCAGCTGGAGCAGCGTGTGGTTTCAGAGTATGCCGACCGGGTGGCTGAGGCTAGGACCAGGAGTGTGGCCGACCTGATACGAGATGAGAACGATGGCCAGCTGCCGCAAAGCGCGGAGAGGGCCAAGCAGATCCTGGACGGAATCCCAAGGACCTCGAGGGTAAATCTCGTCGCTGATGACTACAGCGCAGCCAATCTGGTCATCGCCACCAAGCCGTTAGAAAACTTCGACGAGTACAAGGAGTTCTACGCCCAGCTGGAGAAGGATATCGCCGATCCCCCGCCGGGAGCCAGGGCCGCTTTAACCGGGGGGCCCGTCGTCGGCATAAAGGTCTTCGACGCCCTGACCAGTGGTCGAGCCAATATGACCCTGCTCGGTGTGGGCCTCATTCTCGGCGCTCTGGTGCTGCTGTTCCGCCTCAATTTGCTCAGAGCCCTTATGGCTATTGTCCCCATCAGCTTTGTCATCGGTTGGTCCAGCGGCTTAATGTATGTCACGGGCATCAAGTTCACCCCCTTGACTGCCACCTTAGGCGTTCTGATCCTGGGCATCGGGGCTGAATACACTATTCTGCTCATGATGCGTTACCGCGAGGAGCGGGGAAGGGGGGAGGATCCGGCTCAGGCTATGACCACGGCCGTGGCTACCATCGGGCGGGCGGTAATCGCCTCAGGGTGTACCACTATGGCGGGCTTTGGCGCACTGCTTACCGCCAGTGGATTTCCGGTCATCCAGGACTTCGGCATTGTGACCCTCTTCGATGTCGCCTTCGCCCTGCTTGCCAGTCTAATCGTCTTGCCGGCGCTGGTGGTCTGGATCGATAGGTGGCGGCAGCGGCAGCGGGCGGAGAAGATCGCCTTGCCCCTTCAACCGAAGTAAGGGTATATGCTTCGAGGCTGCCCGCAATCTGATAGAACATAATCTCTTCCCATGTGGCACATGTGGGGTTTAATATAAAGAAAAATATACCACAAAGCTGAGAGCCGGCAAGCCCTTTTCCCATACCATTACTGCTAACGTAATGGCAGGCGCTTTGTGGTATCGATTTTCGCTTGACGAGTATTATGTTACGTGAAGTCGCCAGCTTTCGGGAAGGCACCTGGCTGAAGGTTGCCTTTATTGTTCTGGCCTATTGTGACCTTGTATTCACTACCTTTGCCCTTAGGCTGGGCTTTTCCGAGCTTAACCCCTATATGGAGAGGATGGTTGCGTATCCTCTGGCGTTCTTCCTGATCAAGGGGGTGGCTTCAGTGGGCATTGCCTGGCTTGTCCCCGGCAGGCTCCTGCTGCCCGCTATCGCCTTTATGTCCTTTGTTATCTCTTGGAATGTCAAGGAACTGGTTCTTTACCTGGCCTAGCGCTTTTCCCCCGGTAACCCTGTCCTGTTGCACTCCATCCGGGTCGCCTGCTCTATCAAGATCGGCACTTGACAGCAGCCCTTCAAGCCAGGAAATTTATTCAGGGGAAGCCTCGTCGCTGGGAAGCTGGCCGGTCGCCCTGAGATAAAGCATCACGGCATTGACCCGTGGATGCTTGGATTCGACTACGGTTGATAGTTTGCTGTATATGCCATTGATGTGCCGCTCGACTGTCTTGGGATCGAGGCAAAGGACCTCGGCAATGGTGTTATTTCTGTAGCCCTTTGACATCCAATTTAAGACCTCGAGTTCCCGAGTGGTGAGCTCTTTCAGGATAGCGGCCTTGGCATCCCCAGACTCGATCAAGCCCTCCATAACCACGGGATCCAGGATAACCCGCCCGGCCACAGTCTCGTGGACCACCTGGGTGAGCTGGCCTATGCTGTCTATGGAGTACTTTAGCAGGTAAGCGCATCCCTTTGAGCGCTTCTTGGCAAATTCCCTCAGCCGCTTGATGCCTTTGATGTCATAGAAAGAAGAGAGGAGGGTCAGTCCCAGGTCGGGGTAATTCTCACGAAGTACCTCTAACTCCTCAACGATGCCCGGCTCAAGCATCTTGGTGCCGATGAGCACGGCATTGGCATTGAGGGGGGCCAGCTCCTCCAGAAGTCGATCCGCATTCCTATCTTCAGATATCCCCACCAGATCTATTGTCGGCTCTGAGGGGAAGAATGCCTTGTATGCCTCCCTAAATAGTTCCTGTTCTTCTACGATATATAGTCTCGCCCTTTGCATAGCGGCTCCCTTCCTCTATCTGCGGTCTCACTATCTCACATTTCCCTGCCGTTGGCAATAGGGTAAACCCTCATTTTTGTGTACCTTAGTACTATTTGGTGTACTTTAGTACTATTTCACGTTTCCCTGCCGTTGGCAAGGGGAGAAACCCTGTCTTTAGGTTTACTATCTCATATTTCCCTGCCGCTGGCAAGGGGGTTAAACCCTTGCCTCTGGCGGGGAGTACTAGCAAAAAAAGTGCGGGCTGGCACTCATGCCATAATCTGCTGGACAAAAGCCCCCCTTTCTGGCTTTACCGTAACTATCCCCGATTTTGGGGCAGATTGCAACGGGGTAAGACCCAAATGAGCTGGGGAAAAAGCCGCAAAAAGTATTAGGGTTAGCACCCATGAAATTCTGGGGGGTGATACCGGGCAAAATGATGGTGGTCACAATATTACTTTTCGGCCAGGTGGGTTAAATTCAAGCCAGTGGATTAGAGAACCAGAACATTGAGCCACAATACTAGGAAGGGAGATAGCACGGCTAGAGAAATGAAAAATATCGTTAAACGGCTCACCAAGGTGAAGGAAGCCTGAAGATAAAGTGTACTTAAAGGAAAGGAGGAATTGGGGGAATGCTTAAAATGCTCAATAAAATGAAGAGATTGCATAAGGACAAGAGGGGCATCACCGGTCTGGAGACCGCCATCATCCTCATCGCCTTCGTGGTGGTAGCCTCGGTGTTTGCCTACACCGTCATCTCGGCGGGGATGTTCTCCTCGCAGAAGGGCCAGGAGGTCATCTACGCGGGCCTGGAGGAGGCCAGATCCACCATAGCGCTCAAGGGAGACGTCATCGTCAAGGATACGGATAGCGACGGTGACCTTGACGAGGTTGTTTTCACGGTGGTCACTGTTGCCGAGGGAGAGCCTATGGACTTCACCGAGCCCACGGATACCACTCCGGTCGATGGCCTGGCTGACACCGGCAGCGGCAACGTCACCGTGATCTCGTACGCCGATGCCAGTAACCGTTACACTGACCTTGCCTGGACCACGACGGTCTTGGGCAAGGGCGACGCCGACGCCCTGCTGGAGTCGGGGGAGAAATTCCAGATAACGGTGGACCTGCAAGCTACCGGCGGTGTTGGCATCAAGACGACCTTCACTATCGAGCTTAAGCCGGCCAGGGGTAACGTCCTCGAGATAGAGAGGACAACACCGGCTGCCATCGACGATGTGATGATTCTAAGGTAAGCATGCACACTAGATTATTCGGGAAGGAGGAAGAGGGATGCTCACCATGTTGAAGAGATTGCATAAGGATAAGAGAGGCATCACCGGTCTGGAGACCGGCATCATCCTCGTCGCCTTCGTGGTGGTGGCCTCGGTGTTTGCCTACACCGTAATCTCGGCGGGGATGTTCTCCTCGCAGAAGGGTCAAGAGGCATCTACGCGGGCCTGGAGGAGGCCAGGGGCACCATCGCGCTCCAAGGAACCATTGTCGCCTACGGGGGCTCGGTGGATACCGACGCCGATAACATCGGTGACACCGATGCCATGGTAAAGGTGAACTTCACCGTCACCAACGCTGCCGGCGGGACTCCGGTTGACCTGACGCCTGCATGGCAGCTCAACGGCACAGACGGCAACCTGGAGACCAGCGGGCTGGCAAATCCCGCCGTGATCAACTACAGCGACAGCAAGCAGTTGCTCGAGGATGCGGCGTGGACGGTTGCCTTTGTGGGCAAGAACGACGGGGATAACATCCTGGAAGCCGAGGAGAAGGCTGAGATCACGGTATGGGTGTCCGATTACCAGTACGACGCTGTAGAGGGACTCCATTACTCCCTGGGCGCTGGTGCCGCTGATCCCTTCATCGATGCCGCCGGCGATCTGGTGGCAGCTGGTGACAGCTTTAGCCTGCAGATCACCACTGAGACGGGTGCCCCGCTGACCATCGAGCGGACTCTGCCGCCGGAGCTGGATGGCATGATGAGGCTCCGCTAAGAGACAGGTGCTGGTTATTTGGCAATAAGGAGGTAGAGGAGTGCTAAGCAAGCTTAAGAGATTATACGGGGATAGGAGAGGCATCACCGGCCTGGAGACTGCCATCATCCTCATCGCCTTCGTGGTGGTGGCCTCAGTGTTTGCCTACACCGTCATCTCGGCGGGAATATTCTCCTCGCACAAGGAGAAAGAGGCCCTTCACGCCGGGCTGGAGGAGGCCAGAACCTTGATGGTCCCTAAAGGTGACGTTATCGCCTATAAGTACTCGGTGGATACCACCGGCGATGACGTTGGTGACACCGACGGCGTGGTAAAGGTGAGCTTCACCGTGACCACCGGTCTGGCTGAGCTGCCGATTGACCTGACGCCTGCATGGCAGCTCAACGGCACAGACGGCAACCTGGAGACCAGCGGGCTGTCGAATCCCGTCGTGATTTCCTATAGCGACAGCAAGCAGCTGATCGAGGATGCGGCATGGACGGTTTCCTTTAGTGGCAAGAGCAACGGGGATAACATCCTGGAATCCGAGGAGAAGGCTGAGATCACGGTATGGGTGGTCGATTATCAGTACGTCGCTGTACCGGGGCTCCACTACTCCCTGGGCGCTGGCGCCGCTGATCCCTTCATCGATGCCGCCGCGAACCTGCTGGGAGCCCGTACCACATTTACCATGCAGATCAAGGGTGAATAGGGTGCTACGGTTGTCATCGAACGGACTCTGCCCGTTCGTCTTAATACAGTGATGAATCTCAATTAAGAGAACATCGCTCCGCAAAAGAGACTACCCAGGTTTTTCGCCTGGGTTTTCTCTTTTTTTGCCCCTGTGCCCGTGGAAATAGGCCTCCCTACCCGCATTTTCGTTCAGGGGTTTCCCCGGGGAATACCCCCAAGAAGTGGCGCCGATCCTGGGGGGCTGTTGGAGCCGGGGTGGATTTATGGCGAGGATACCCGGGGAGAACAGCGGGCTAACGCCCAAAAGCCAGCCCTATGCTCACCAGGGGTATCCACCCCGATAATCCCCCCCGGTGAGTTAGGGCTGATTCAGAAGGTCTTCATCAACCCCGAGGAATTGCCTCGGGTAAAATGCCGGAAAAGGCAGGGTTAACACTCACCAAACCCTATTGGGGCAGGCGGAGACTGCCTGGGAGAGCGCTCAAAAGGGGCAGGGCCAACACTCACCAGGCTCCATGCTACCCCTGGAGAAGCCCCTCAACGCGGCGTGGGCTAATGCCCAGGAGGCCTACCATCGGTCTGGGGGATTGTCTTGGGGAATAACCCGGGTGGGGTTGGGGGATAGGCCTGGAGGATTTTGGCTGCCGGGTGGGAGCCGGTGGGGGAATGTGCCGGGCGGGTCAGGGTTAACGCCCAGGATAAAGGCCACCGAATCGGGGGGAGGGCATGGAAGAAAACACTGGGCAGAGACGGGGGTTAGCGCTCAGAAACAGGTGGGGGTTTTACCGCTGAAAATAGGGGCTACCACACTGTCCTCGTTTTGTGCGCTCTGCTAAATTTGAACCTGTAACGGCCGGCAAAGGCAGATGATGGCTATATGACTATATATGGAAGGCATGGCCGTAACTAGTTCGGGGAGGACCGGAAGATGACAGACAAAATAGAATTGCTGGAGAACGAGGTGGCGGTGCTGAAGAACGAGATAAGACAGGTTCTTCTGGACATCCGCGACAACCTGCTCACCAATTACCAGAATCCCTTTTCCAACATTGACCTCTCTTCCTTGGCAAGGGCGGAGGATGCCCCCAAGGTCCAGCACGTGACCGTGGAGCACCTCGCTGGCCCAGGGCAAGGAGCCGCCCAGCAGACAGCCCCGGCGAGCCCGGCGCAGGTTGAGGGGCAGGGGCAGGTTGCCGTCGAGCAGGCAGCCCCAGCGAGCCCGGTGCAACCTGATGGGCACGGGCAAGTTGCCGCCCAGCAGACAGCCCCGGTGAGCCCGGCGCAACCTGACGGACACGGGCAGGACACCGCCCGGCCAGCACAGCCGGCGCCGACCGGCCAGAGTGCGGCCGCGGAGGGGGGCGAGAATGTGTACGCAGACCTGGCCGCGGTGGCGGCACTGTCGCGCTGGCTGGGAAGCGGCGTCCATAAGGTGGGCAAGCAGCGGATGGAAGCCGTGGTGGAGATATATGCCATGCTGGGTGGCCTTTCGCCCGGCCTTAAAGATGTCCTGTGCCGCCTGCTCAGCCTGGACGACGGGGAGGGGCTGGCGCTCAGGGACTGCATCGCCATGCTCATCGAGCTGGACAGCCTCATGTGGCGCACCCGGGCCGGCAGGGGAGATGCCGCCATTCTTTCCTTCTTCATGCATGGCAAACAGGAGTCGGATGGATAAGATCATTGTCACTGTCCTGCTCATCATATCCGGGGTAGTGGGGGCAACGCTGCTGATGAACTCGGTGCTGCCCGCCATAAACCAGAGCAGCTCGGCCATGTCCGGCATGACCGACAGGCTGAACCAGCGCGTGGAGACCCTGATCACCATCGTCCACGCCACGGGGGAGCTGGACAAGGACGGGCTGTGGCAGGACACCAACGGGGACGGGGACTTCGACGTCTTCGCCTGGGTCAAGAACGTGGGCGTGGCCCGCATAATAGCCTTAGGGGAGAGCGATGTCTTCTTCGGCACCGAGGGCGATTTCTCGCGCATCCCCTACGTGGACTATGCCGGGGGGGTCAAGCCCTACTGGGAGTACGAGCTGAAGAACGGCAGCGAGTGGGTCAGGACGGTGACCATGGAGATCGAGATCAGCTTCCCGTCGACCCTCGCCTCCGACATCTACCAGATAAAGGTGCTGACGCCCGACGGCGTATCCGATGAACGCTATTTCAGCATGTAACGGCGATGGAAAACGCGATCATCTCTCTGCTGGTGCTGGCCATTGTGGTGGGCGGCGTGCTCATGCTGGTAGGGGGCAGCTTTAGCTCCGTGGACGCCCTCTCCCAGTCCTGGAAGGAGATGGAGGCGACCTCCAACGAGATAATGAGGACATCGATCAAGGACATCGGTTACGAAGTGTGGGACAACGGAAAGCGGCTGAACGTGACCCTGGAGAACGACGGCGAGGTGGCGCTCAGGGACTTCGAGCAGTGGGAGGTCACTGTCGAGTACTATAAGGAAGCCGACGACTACCGCATAAGGTGGTTCGCCTATGACGAGGACTATCGACCCAACGGAAACCAGTGGACGGTGAAGGGCATATACCTGGTGGCGGAGACCGACCCCGAGATCTTTGAGCCCGGCATCTTCAACCCCGGAGAGCAGATGGTGGTCTCGATGAAGTTCTCTCCATACGTAGGAATTGGTACAACCAACCGGGTGACCATAGCCACCGAAAACGGCGTGACTGTCTCGACTATCTTCCAGAGGTGATTTGAATGGTAACAGGAACTAAAATAGGCACTAGAGCGGAAGCAACGGTGATCTCCACCGGCAACGGCGAGATCGACAAGAAGATGGGGGGAGGCATCCCGGTGGGCTCGCTGACCCTCATCGAGGGGCACTCGTCCGCCGGGAAATCGGTGCTGACCCAGCAGATGATGTGGGGCTCGTTGAACCAGGGACTCAAGGTCACCCTGTTCACCACCGAGAATACCATGAAGAGCCTCCTCAGCCAGATGGCGAGCCTGGCCCAGGACGTCACCGACTATTTCCTGCTGGGCAGGCTGAGGATACTGCCGGTAAAGGCGATGAAGGCGGGGGAGAGGCCGGATGCGGCGTTGCGCCTGCTGCTGCGGGTCATGAACATGGAGAACGGGGTGGACGTGGTAATGATGGACTCCCTCACCTCGTTCATCGCCTATGCCCCGGAAAAGGATGCCATCTCGTTCTACGAGGAGTGCAAGAGCTATTGCAATGAGGGCAAGACGGTGACCACGGTGGTGCACTCCTACGCCTTCAGCGAGGCCACCCTGGCCCGCATTAGCTCCATGTGCGACGCCCACCTGCGGCTGTGTTTGGACACGGTGGGCACGCAGCTGGTAAAGACTATGGAGGTGGCCAAGGTGAGGGGGGCGGCCAGGACCACGGGGAACATAATCACCTTCGACGTTGAGCCGGGGTGGGGGATGAGGATCATACCGTTCTCCAGAGCCAAGGCCTAGATGTGAAATGCCAGAGCTAGTATTGCCTTTTGGGGGGCAGGGGGAAGGCGACATGCCCCGGGACCACCTCTTCCAGTGCGGCCTTTACCCCAGGCTCCCCGAACCTTTTCGGGAGGCGTGCCAGCAAAGCACCCACCTTTTGGAATACCTGCACCTGGTGCCCATCGACGAGGCAGGCATTCCGCAGTACCATGCCCAGCTATCGAGGAGCCTCTGCGACCTGGAAAAGCGCAATCTGATCTATCCCGTGAGCGACGACGTTTTCGTTCATATCCTGGCCACCGATGATGAGAGGGACCTGTACATTCCCATAGAGCCGGGGGTTACCCAGGACGTGAGTGAGGTCATGTTGCAGATAGATGACAGGCTCATGGGCTTCACCGACGAGTTTGCCGAGGCTGAGAGCGATGAGGCCAGAAAGCAGGTCCTCCTGAACTGCCTGGACAGGATATGCAGGACGGGAAATGGCCAGTCGGGGAAGAGCTCCCTGTTTGGCGGCCTCTTTGGGGAAAAGAATAACGGGGCGCTTGTGGTCACCCCGAAGCAGCTGGAGGCCATCAAGTATCTCACGGTGCGGGAGAAGATAGGCATGGGCATCCTGCAGCCAATGGTCGATGACCCCCATATCGAGGACATAAGCTGCAGCGGGCTGGGGAATATCTTCGTGGAGCATAAGATCTTCAACAGCCTCAAGTCCGTGGCCACCTTCTCCACCCACGAGGACGTGGATGCGTTTGTGCTCCGGCTCTCTGAGCGCATCAAGAGGCCGGTTTCCATACGCAACCCCATCGTCGATGCCGTGCTCCCCGATGGCTCGCGGATAAACATCGTCTATGGCCGGGATATCTCGCAGCGGGGGAGCAACTTCTCCATCCGCAAGTTCACCGACACCCCGCTGAGCATCCTGGAGCTGGTGGGATTCGGCACCCTGGACTATAGGATGGCAGCCTATCTCTCGCTGGTGATCGAGGAGGGGATGAATACCTTCGTTATCGGGGAGACAGCCTCGGGCAAAACGACCCTGCTCAATGCCATCACCACCTTCATCCCGCCCACGGCCAAGGTGATCAGCATCGAGGATACCCCGGAGCTCCAGGTGCCGCACAAGAACTGGATCCGGGAGGTGGCCAAGGACATGGGACGTAAGGAACAGGGCACTGCGGTGACTATGTTCGATCTCCTCAAGGCAGCGCTGAGACAGCGCCCCAATATAATCATAATAGGCGAGATCCGGGGGGAGGAGGGGAACATCGCCTTTGGCGCTATGCAGACCGGGCACGCGGTGATGGCCACCTTCCACGCCGCCTCGGTGGAAAAGCTGATCCAGCGCCTCAGCGGCAACCCGATCAGTGTCCCCAAGAACTATATCGATAACCTCAATGTGGTGGTCATCCAGAGCGCGGTCAAGCTGCCCAGTGGCAAGATGGGACGGCGTGCCCTGAGCATAAACGAGATCGTGGCCTATGACCCCACCTCCAGCTCCTTCTCCTTTATCGAGGTATTCCGCTGGGACCAGGCCACGGATACCTTCGAGTTTGTGGGCAATAAGAACAGCTATATCCTGGAACAGAAGATCTCTCTTATGAGGGGCATCCCCCCCCACAAGAGATGGCAGATATACGATGTTGTGGAGCGGCGGGCTAGGATTCTGGAGAAGCTCCATAAGGAAAAGGGGGTTACCAATTTCTATGAGCTTCTTAAGGTTTTGGCGAGGGCGCAACGAGAAGGGGTCTTTTGACAGGGACATTCTCGGCTTCGACCTCCTCTATCAGCTATCCTATATGTCGGCCATCGCTGCCTCGGGCGCAAGCCGCGGCAAGCTATTCGAGCTGGGCGCCCAGCTCCCGTGTCCCGCTGCCCGCTACTTCAAGGACATCGTTCAGCTCTCCAAGAAGATGAATTACAATTACTCCGAGTCCTGCCGCATAGTGGGGGAAAGGGCCAAGGATGAGGGGGTGAGGAGCCTGCTGCTTCGCCTCTCCAGCTCCCTTGCCTCCGGGGAGCAGCCAATGGACTTCTTTAAGCAGGAGACGGCGATACAGGCGGAGAACTACGCCAATGACTACGAGCAGAAGCTGGAATCCTTGAGGAAGTGGACCGATGCCTTCACCGCCCTTATCATCTCAGCCGCCCTGATCATCGTGGTGGCTGCCATCTCAATGCTGATCTACAAGGTGTCTTTTCTCTTCGTTCTCATCCTCATGGCGGGGACCATCGCCGTGGGAATCGTGGGTGCCTGGGTGGTCCATCGATCGGCCCCTAAGGAGCTGAAAGCCCCTCCGGTTGAGGGCTGCAAGAGGCTGGATCGGGCCAATTCCCTGTTCAAAATCCTTTGCCCCATGGCCCTGGTGTTTCCTGTCTTCTTCCTGGCCGCAGGCTTGCCAGTGGGGTTGACACTGGTCTTGGGCGCTGCTTTGCTTTTTCCCGTGGGCATGGCCAGCCTCCTGTATGATAGGGACAGGGATAGGAAGGATGGTGAGATCAGCACCTTTCTCAGGACTTTGGGGAATGTGGGCACGGCCATCGGAACCACCATAACCGAGGCCCTGGATAGGATAGATTTCAGATCTATGGCCTCTTTGAAGCCTGAGGTGAAAAAGCTTCGGACCAGGCTTTTCGCCAGAATCAGGCCCGATCTCTGCTGGCGCAGGTTCGTCGCCGACACGGGGAGCCCCTTGATAGGCTACAGTGTGCGCATGTTCCAGGATGCCACCAACTTGGGTGGAGAGGCGGAGGAGGTGGGGGCTCGCTCCTCGGTGCTGGCGATGAGGGTCACTTCGCTCCGCGCCAAACGACGGATCGTGTCCTCCCCTTTCGGCTACCTCTGCATCGTTATGCATGCTGTGGTTGCCCTGCTTCTCCTCTTCATCAGCGAGGTGATCGGTATCTTCGGCTCGACGATAGGGACGATAGACATGGAGGGGGCCATGGCATCATCTGTGGGCATTCTCAATTTCAATCCTGCGGGCCTGCACCTGTTCGACCTTGTCCTGGTAGTGGTCTTGCTGGCTATGTGCGTGATCAACGCTTTCGCGGCTATGGCTGCTGACGGGGGGTACAAGTACAAGTTCTTTTTCTACTTGAGCGGCACCCTGGGCACGACCGGGTTGGCCTTTCTCCTGGTGCCCAGGATGACCGGTATGATGTTCGACTTCACGCCAGCGATGTGAGCCCGGGGAAAGGGGGGACAAACAATGAGAGTGAGGACGAAAGTTGGCAAGCTCTTCATGGCTCTGCTCGCGATAGGGCCTGAGGAGGATGATGACCTGCTCCAGGAGGAGGTGGGCGGAGGTGAGACGCAGCTGGCCCCGTTCCTCGAGATGGGGCAGCCGGAGCCACCGGGGGAGGAGCCTGTCATTGAGGCGGCGGAACCGGTGACGCTTGAGGAGCCTGTCGTTGAGGCGGCGGAACCGGTGACGCTTGAGGAGCAGCCTGTCCTTCAGGCGGCGGAGGCCGAAAGGTCCGGGGAGGAGACCAACGAAGAGACTGTTGAGGAAGGAGGCGCCGAATCCGGGATGGATGACGATATTTTCGATGTCTTTGATGAGGACGAGGTGGACGATACATCCCTCCAGGCCTTATTGCAGGACCTGGAGGAGGTGGACGTTGACTGCTTGTTGAAGGAGAGCCAGGCGATAGCTGAGCAGCTCAGGGGGAATCAATAGGCAGGCGCCGGTAATTGTGGCCCGGTGGGGGGGAATATCCGGCGCTTCCCCATGAGCGAATCCTGGCCTGTGCCCGCTGATGTCCCCGGACGCCTGATCAGGGACTCAGCGGGCTTGCCGTGCTCGACGCCACCGTCCTATTTGACAAATAGGGGGGAAGAGTTTACATTCTGCAATGGCGAGGTTGTGGCACAGGCCCGGAGTAACCTTGGGGGGCTTTTGCTCCCGGCGATTTTTCGCTCAGGCCACCGGCCGGACGACGGCTGAAGAGGCAAATGACAGGCGCTATAGCGGTGGGCAAGGCGAGCTTGCTGCCTCCAGGATACATGACCGAGGTTGTGGTGGATGGCGGCGAGATCCTGCTGGCCAATGTCGACGGCAGCTACTACGCTGTGGCTAACCGATGCCCCCACCGGGGGGGCAAATTGTCCCACGGAATGCTTAGAGGCAGCACTATCGTCTGTCCCTGGCATGGCTCCCAGTTCGATGTCAGGGACGGTCGGGTCATCAGGTGGGTGCGGGGGCTGCCAGCTATCCTGGCCAGAATGGTGGCGCGCCCCACTCCTCTGGCTACATATGAGCTGGAGGTGGAGGGCGATACCCTGCTGCTGAAGATCTAGCCTTTCTCGCTGTGTGCGGTACCACGTTCGCCCGGTTAGGGCTGTCATTGACAGCTCAAGGCATGGCGGCCGAGCGGCAACCCTGAGCGAAAAGGGAGGCATATTTGAAAGTCCTGGGCATTATGGGCAGTCCCAGAAGGCGAGGCAATACCGACTTCCTCTTGGATGAGGCTTTGAAGGGGGCTCGGAGCGGGGGGGCGGAGGTGGAGAAGCTGGCAGTTGAGGAGCTCGAGATCGCTCCTTGCCGCGAGATCTATGCCTGCCTCAAGGATGGCCACTGCTCCATTGAGGACGATATGCAGCAGGTTTACCCCAAGCTCCTGGAGGTCGAGGGCCTGATCCTGGCCTCCCCTATCTTCTTCTACGGGCTTACCAGTCAGGTCAAGGCCCTCATCGACCGCTGCCAGGCACTGTGGGTCATGAAGCACAGGCGGGCTGCCCCGGCAAAGAGGAAGGGCGCCTTCATCGCCGTGGGCGCGACCAGGGGGGAGAGGCTGTTTGACGGGGCGGTGCTGACGGTGAAATACTTCTTCGACGCTATAGGTGTGGAGTATAGCGGCGATCTCCTCATCGGCGGCGTCGACAAGAAGGGGCACATCAGGAAGCAGCCCGCCGCGCTGGCCCAGGCCTTCGCGCTGGGTAAAAGCTTGGTGCCAGGCGATACCCCTATCCCCGACGAAGACCCTCCGCGGTAGACCTGGCGCCGTGGGCTGCGCTCTTCGTATGCTGGGCCGGAGACCGGCTCAGGGCAACCTCCCCTCTCCCTCGGGAAACTCGAATTGTACCCCGTACATCGATTTGGGGTGGGCGAAGGCGACAAACCCGTCCCCTACGGGTACCGGCTCCTCGGGGTTGAACCTCACGCCGTGGGCCACCGCGTTCTTCATGTGCTGGGCTACGTCGTCAACCTGGCAGGAAAGGAGAAACACGCCCTCTCCCCTCTTCTCGCAGAACTTGGCCACCGATGTGCCCTCCTCGCCACTCACCAGAAAGATATAGGCGTTTCCCAGATCGAAGTAGTAGTGCTTCATCCCGGGAAAGGGGAAGAGCTCCTCGGGTATCGGTTTCGGCTCAATGCCGAAAACCGCCGAGAACCTCTTGAGCGCCTCATCACAGTTCTCAGCCTTTACCGCTATGGAAGCCCCCAGAAACCGCTTTACCATCGCTTGTCCCTCCTCGATCAGACTTAAGATACTGGCTATTCATAGCATGTCCCGGTCGCGGTTGTCAACGGCCCGGGCCGGGCTATCTGTGAGCGGTATTTATAAAGTGTCCGCCTTTGGCATATTATGGGCTTTGCCTTAAATGGACGGACAGCGAGAAGGGAGTGACAGGAAGCGGCCAGAGCCAGGCAGATTGCCGCTTTGAAGGGGTGCTCCAACAGCTATATGGATATGAGTGCCACCACAGGCTCGGCGGCCGGCAGCCCGGCCGATCTCGGCCCCAGGCCGAGGCTGTCCCGCCACCTATCGTCGAGGCCACCGGTGTCAAAGCCATATATCTCGAGCAGGGCGCCATCATAGCTGCTGCCCCGCTGGAATACCTCGAGCAGCTGGAGCATCTTGTCCCGGCCATGGTTGGCGATGAGGAAGTCAACCAGGCTGTAGCTTTGGGCGTAGGCGAGCAGGGCCTTTTCGGCGTGAGCGGGAAAGCTGCTGCCCAGGCTCTGCACCGAGAATAGCTCGTCTTTGGAGGCGGCCTCTTGGAGCAGGGACCCGTAGCGGGGCTCGAGACCGCCCTCGGCATACATGGCCAGGCCCTCTTCCAGCCAGGTCGGCGGAGCGCCATAGGGATTGAAGGTGATTTGATATGTTACCAGGTGGGCTAGCTCGTGGGCTACAGCCCGGCGCCCCCAGGACATCTCGTCGGGGCCGATGCCAATGACTACGATGCCATGCTCTACAAAGGCCTGGCCCCCTGTCCATTCGCGGGGGAATACCAGGGCCCCGCGAAGGTCACTGGAGTCGGCATAGATGTACATCTTCACCGGCTTCTGTAGCTGAGCCCCGGTATCTTGGGCCAGTTTGTCCAGCGCCGTCAGGGCCCCATCCATCAACTCCTGGGCAAAGGCCTCATCGCCCCGATACCAGAATAGACTCAGCTTTTCGGCTTTCAGGGTCTGCCACCGGTAGCGGTCGTCATCGAAGCTTATGATGGTTGGCTCGGTCTCAAGCCTGCTGCCGGCGCTGTCCTTCACTAACCAGCTGTACTCCACCTCAGCGCCCGGGGGCAGACTGCTCTTCCTCATATCCCATTTCCAGCTTGTCTTCACCTGGGACGCCGATGTGAACTCGGGGCTGACCTCGCTTATGACCGCTGCGTGGCCTATTTTCTTGACTTCATAGCGGAGCCTGATCTCAGTGATATCGCCGCCGCCTTGAGCTTCGACATGGAAGGTGAGCGCGGTGGGGAATTCCACCTCCACGGCTGAGGAGAGCACCTGGAGCTGGGCCCCTGGCTTCGGGGTGCCGGGCTCGACGGCTGGGCCTTCCTCACGGCTCGGGCCGCAGCCGGCGCCGAGGAGGCCGATTGCGATCAGCCCGATGATTATGCCTGCGATGGCCCGCTTGCCCATCATGGGCTAGATCATACCTTTATGCGCCTTGACAGTCAATTCGGCCTCAATATATGTTGAAATCTTTTGACAGATGGCGTAAAATCTGGCACCAGGGGAAGGGGACGATGGGAGGGGGCTCTGTTGAGCATCTTCGATAGCTTGCCGGGAGGCCTGGTCGATTTCTTTGTTCGCTACGAGTACCTGGCTCTGCTCTTGGTGTTCCTGATCTCGGAGGCCGGGGTGCCGCTGCCCTTTCCCAACTATCTGCTCATCCTCTATGCTACCTACCTTCTGGGCGAGGGCAAGGGGAATGTGTTCTTGATCTTCTCGTCTGCGGCCCTGGGGATGATATTGGGGGCCGGGCTCCTGTACTGGATAGCGCTGCGGGGCGGTCATCCCCTGCTTCAGAGATATGGCAGGTACATCAAGTTACAGCCCGATAGGCTGGCCCGGGTGGAGGCTTGGTTAAAGAGGCGGGGGGGTGTGGCCATCTTCCTGGGGCGCCTGACCCCCGGCATCCGGGTTCAGACGGCCCTGGTGGCCGGGCTGTTCCGGGTGCCCGGCGCCGTCTTTGCCACTTCCGTGACCCTGTCCGCCATGGTATGGATCTTCGTCTACGTCCTGGCCGGCATCCTCATGCAGGACCAGTACGAGAGGCTTTATGGCTTTATCAAGGGCCAGTACATACTGGCACTCGGCGTCTTGGCCTTAGCCTTCATAGTAGCCACGGTGATGCTACTGCGGGGCCGACTCCGCCGCCGGGAAGCCTGAGATATCCGGGCGGCAACCTGCTTTCCTCTCAGGAGCGGCAGGTGCCAGCCAGCGCCATTCCCCAACCTCGATCGGGACTGTTGCGCTTGACAAGCCCCCCCATCCTGTGATAACTTGCCTTGGGTTGCCAAGACCCTTTCACTAAAATCTGCAATTAGAGGGAGGTCTGGAGTGGCCGAATATGATGTGCTGATTATCGGCGGTGGACCCAATGGTTTGACCCTTGGTGCCTATTTGGCCAAAGCCGGGGCCAAGGTCTTTTTGGTTGAGCGGAGAACGGAGGTGGGAGGTGGTCTGGCCACCGAGATGATAACCCTCCCCGGCTTCTATCATAACATACACGCCATATATCATATGATGGTGGACTACGCTCCCGCTTATACCGATCTGAAGCTTGAGGAAGAGTACAACTGTAGGTATATTTACCCACCCCTGCAGTGGACGATGCTTCTCAAGGACGGCAGGGCTCTGTGTATGTATAACGATGTGGAGAAAACCTGCGCTTCCATAGAGAAGTTCTCCAAGAAGGATGCCGATAGCTACCGGGAGGCGGCTGCCCAGTATAAGAGGTTTATGGATGGATTCCTGGCTCCGGCCACCTTTGTGCCCTCGGTGCCCGCCCTGGAGCAGCTGGTGCTGTTTCAAATGAGCGAGTTGGGCCAGGAGGTGCACGAGATTTCCTCGAAGACTCCGCTGGAAATAGTAAATGAGACCTTCGAGAACGAGCACGTAAGGGCCCTCATGCTGTATCTCGCCTGCCACTGGTCACTGGAGCCCGAGTCCGACGGAGTGGGCTATATGGTGCCCCTGTATATCAACCGCTCCTCCAATTACAGGCTTTGTGTTGGCGGCTCCCACTGCCTGTCTCAGGCCCTGTACAAGACGATACTGGACAATGGGGGAACGGTGTACACCAGCCGCATAATCAAGCGCATCATAGTTGAGGACGGGACGGCAAAAGGGGTGGAGCTGAGCGACGGCACCGTGATAGAGGCCAGGGCGGTGGCCAGCACCATCGACCCCTCTCAGACCTTCCTAGATCTCGTGGGTAGGCCAGGCATATCCGAGGATTTTGAGAAGAGGATTGAGGGCTGGAAATGGGAGAAGTGGAGCCTGTTTTTGGCTCATCTGGCTCTGGAGAAAGCCCCTCAATTTACAGCGGCCTCTGCCGACCCGGCAATAAATGAGTCATTTGTATATCTGATGGGCTATGATACGACTGAGGATGTCATCAAGCACTACCGGGCGATGGAGAGGGGTGAGCTGCTGGAGGATGCTGGCTTCGAGTGCTGCTTCCCCTCTGTGCACGATCCCACCCAGGCACCGCCGGGCAGGCATACTGGCTATATCTCCATGATGGCTCCCTATAACCTGAAGCAGGGGGCTGAGGCGTGGTACAATCGCAAGCTTAAGGAGGAGCTGGCCCAGCAATGCCTGCAAACCCTGGCCAAGTATGCCCCCAATATGGCTGGTGAGAATGTGCTGTGGCAATATCTCGTTACCCCGGTGGATATCGAGAACAAATTCATGGACATGGTGCAGGGGTCTATCAAGCAGGGTGAGTACCACGCACTCCAGATGGGCTTCCAGAGGCCCAATGATGAGGCCTCTCAAGCCAGGACGCCGGTAAAGAACCTGTATTTCTGCGGGGCAGGTGCTTATCCCGGCGGGCTGGTGCTCCTGGGTGGAGGCTACATTGCGGCCGATATCATAGCTGAGGACCTGGGGATTAAGAAATGGTGGCCCGAGCCGGAGATGGTGACCAGGGCTCGGGCCAACAACTTGCTGCCTTGAAGGAGGGCTAATGAGACTGAAGTCGACTGGACTGGGTCGCATCGAGCTGATAAGCGATTTCACGGGGCTGACGCATGACAAGGAGCACCGTGACCGCTTGGTATTCAGCATGAAGTCCACCGACCCGGTGCGGTGGAATATGTCGGCGACTATAGAGCGGCGCGACATGTCACGCGTACTTTGGTTTATGATAAAAGGCTGGTACTGGGTGATCCCATACTTCATTATGCTGCCCTTCCGCCGCGTCAAGGCCGAGGGGGCCAAGGCCGAGGCGGGCGTTAGCGCCGAAGAGGTGGCAAGGCAGGTAGCCAAGGAGATGGCTGGGGCCGGGAAAGGGGAGTCCTCTGAGAGCTGATATGGCTTAGGATGCCCCCAATCGGTCGGGATTGGCCGGGAAGAGCTGTTGACAGGGAAAGACGCCCCGCTGAAGGGGTGTCTTTGGCGAAGGGTTTCTCGGCTGCCGGCTATCGTTCATAAAAAAGACAATTTGAGGAGCGGAGGAAAATGGCAGTGAGCATATCGGTCAAGGACAAGGTGGTCATTGTAACCGGAGGTGGCCAGGGGATCGGTAAGGCCTATGCCGAGACGCTGGCGGCCGATGGCGCCAAGGTGGTGGTGGCTGAGATCAATGCCGAGAACGCGGCGGCGGTGGCCAAAGCGATAAAGGGCTCGGGCGGCGAGGCCATCGCGGTGCAAACGGATGTCGCCAAGATCGACAGCGCCCAGAATATGGCCAAGGCCACCCTTGACAAGTATGGCCGAATAGATGCCCTGGTCAATAATGCCGCCGTCTACTACGGGTTGAAGCCGGCGCCATTCTGGGACCTCGATGAGGCGGACTGGGACCGGGTGATGAGTGTCAATATCAAGGGCATCTGGAATTGCTGCAAGGCGGTGATACCCCAGATGATAAAGCAGGGCAAGGGCAAGGTAATCAACGTGTCCTCCACCACGGCCTTCATAGGTGCCCCCTTCACCCTTCATTACGTCGCTTCCAAGGGGGCGGTGATCGCGATGACCCGATCCCTGTGCAAGGAGATGGCCCTGCTGGCCCCGGAAGGTGAGATCACGGTCAATGCCATTGCCCCCGGCTTGACCTTCAGCGAGGCTACCCTGAGCATAATAGGCTCGCCGGAGATGGCACAACCTTACCTGCAGCAGCAGACCCTCAAGCGCCAGGAGGTGCCCGCGGACCTGGCAGGGGCCGTGCTCTACCTGTGCTCTGATGCCAGCGATTTTATGAGCGGCCATATCATGGTCGTGGACGGCGGGGTGTCCCTCTACTAGGCCCTGGCGGCGAGGATGGAGAAAGGGCCAGGAGATATCCTGGCCCTTTGCTTGTTGTCGGGGGCAGCGCCTTTAAAAACTATTGTCAAGTCTATTACCAAGTGTTTGTCGATTTATTTATAAAGCACAAAAAAAGGCTTGACAAAATTGAGGTAACATTCTATAGTTTGTTTTGGGAGGTGGCAGGATTATGGCGGCGCAGGATTACTATAAGATCCTGGGCATAGGCCGTGGGGCAGCTCAAAAGGAGATAAAACAGGCCTACCGCAAGCTGGCCCGCAAGTATCACCCTGACGTCAATCCCGGCGATAAGTCGGCGGAGGCCAGGTTCAAGCGGATAAACGAGGCTTATGAGGTCCTCTCCGACCCCGGGAAGCGCAAGAAATATGACCGGTTCGGTGAGCAGTGGCAGCATGCCGATGAGTTCGCCCGGGCCGGGTGGCAGGCGGGGCCTTATGGGGACTCTGGCCGCCGTGGGGCTGCCGGCTTCGACTTCGGCCGGTTTGCCTCCGAGCCGGGCGGTATCGGCAGCATCTTTGACGGCCTGTTTCAAAGCTTCGGCGGGGCTCGCGCCGGGCGTCGTCCCAGGCGGGGGCGGGATGTGGAGCACCCCGTCGAGGTGAGCCTGGAGGAGGCCTATCGGGGCACCACCCGTACCCTTGAGATGGGTGGGGAGGCAGGCCGACGGCGCCGCCTGGAGGTTAAGATCCCCCAGGGGGTCTCCAGTGGCTCCCGGGTACGGATCGCCGGTGAGGGGGAGGCGGGCGCGAGCGGCGGTGCCAGGGGTGACCTCTATTTGGTGATCTCCCTCAGGCCCCATAAGCTCTTTGAGCGCAAGAACGGCGACCTCCATGTTGAGGTGCCTGTTCCGCTGACTGTGGCCGTGCTGGGGGGCGAGGTGGAGGTCCCCACCCTGAAGGGCAAAGTGGCCCTCAAGGTCCCGGCTGAGACTCAGAATGGGCGGGTGTTTCGCTTGGCGGGGCAGGGCATGCCCCGTTTGGGCGACTTGGCCAAAGGCGATCTCTTCGCCAGGGTGCGGGTGATCTTGCCTGCCAGGCTCAGCTCCAGGGAGAGGGAGCTTTTCCAGGAGCTGGAAGGGCTGCGCCCCGGCTGAGGCGGCGAGTAGCTTTTGAGAGGAGATGGAAAATGAATTTCAACCCTGATGAGCCGTGCTATGTGATAAGCGTGGCGGCTAAGATGATCGGCGTTCACGCCCGGTCCTTGAGGTACTATGAGAGAACGGGCCTGGTGGAGCCATCTCGCTCCCAGGGGAACATCCGTCTCTACTCCCCCGCGAATATCGAGAGGTTGCGCCAGATCAAGGCCCTCATCGACGACCTCGG
>JAUVWM010000148.1 GCA_030604105.1 Dehalococcoidaceae bacterium | reverse complement strand
GGGGTGGTCCTGGCTGCGGCTGCCCTGCTTCGTCTCGGCTGGGAGGAAAAGATAGCTGAATACCTGCCCATAGAGCATTGCCTGCCGGCGGTGGGGCAGGGGGCGCTGGCGGTGGAGGTTAGAGGTGAGGACGCCAAGATGTGTGAGCTTGTCGCTGTCCTCGACCATGGGCCTACCCGGCAGAGCGTTGCCGCCGAGCGGGCTTTCCTGCAGGGGCTTGGCGGTGGCTGCCAGGCACCAATAGCGGCCCTGGGCGTTGTAGCTGACGGCAGCCTCAAACTTGAGGGAATGGTATCAAATACCGATGGCAGCAAAATACTGTGGGCAAGCCAGGAGGGCTCTCCGGGAGCTGCAGAGCAGGTGGGGAGAATGCTGGCCCACAATTTTCTGGAGATGGGGGCTGGGGAATTAATAGCGGGTGCAGGACAGTGGCGTTGACCAGAGGCAAAGTTTACCTTGTGGGCGCCGGCCCAGGTGACCCCAAGCTGGTAACGGTGAGGGGGCTGGAATGTATCAAGGGGGCGGATGTCATCATCTATGACCGCCTGATCGACGACCGGTTGCTCGCCGAGGCGCGCCCTGATGCCGAGATGGTATATGTGGGCAAGACATCTCGACGCCATACCATGAAGCAGAGCGAGATAAATAAGCTGCTGGTCAGGAAAGCTGGGGAGGGGAAGGCGGTGGTGCGCCTGAAAGGGGGTGACCCGTTTGTCTTGGGGCGTGGCGGCGAGGAGGCGGAGGAGCTGGCAGATCGAGGCATACCCTTTGAGGTTGTGCCCGGGGTCTCGGCGGCGATGGCCGTTCCCGCCTATGCTGGCATCCCGGTCACCCATCGGGGCCTGGCCTCATCTCTGGGGGTGATCACCGGCCATGAGGACCCCACCAAGGGCGATTCGGCGATTGCCTGGGACAAGGTTGCCGCCGGCATGGATACCCTGGTCTTTCTCATGGGCGTGGAAAACCTGGCTGAGATAATCGGTCAGCTGGTGAAGAAGGGAAGGCCACCTGCTACCCCGGTCGCCCTCATCCAGAACGGGACCGGGCCCCGCCAGAGGACGATTGTCGGCACCCTGGCCGATATCGCGGACAGAGCGAAAGAGGCCGACTTCAGCCCACCGGCGGTGATCGTGGTAGGAGAGGTGGTCGGTCTGCGCCCCAAGCTGCGCTGGTTCGATACTCGACCCCTTTTCGGCAAGCGAGTCCTGGTGACCAGGGCCAGGTCCCAGGCCAGCGTTCTCAGCCAGATGCTGGCCGATGAGGGCGCTGAGGTCATAGAGATGCCGGCCATAGAGATCGAGCCCGTGACCGACTGGCGGGAGCTTGACCGGGCTATCTCTGGCCTGTCCGGGTATCAGTGGGTGATATTCACCAGCGTCAACGCTGTAGAGGCCTTCATGGGCCGACTTCATGCTCATAACCTGGATGCCCGAGCTTTAGGCGGGATCCGGATATGTGCCATAGGGCCAGCCACTGCGGCGGCCTTGAAAGCTCACGGCCTGGAGGCTGACTGGCTGCCTCAGGAATATACTGCTGAGGGTATTATCGCCGGTTTCAAGGACCGGGCTATCTCCGGGGGCCGGGTGCTCCTGCCCCGGGTGCAGATGGCTCCCCAGGGCCTCGTTGAAGGGCTAAGTGGCCTCGGGGCCGCGGTGGAGCAGGTGGCGGCGTATAGGACGGTTCCGGCCACGGAAGCCCTCTCCCGGGGGAAGAAGGTGCTGCTTGACGGAGAGGTCGATATCGTAACCTTTACCAGCTCGTCCACGGTCCGAAACCTAGTCTCCGCCCTGGGCGCTGATTGGCCCAGGCTCAACGAGGCCACCATCGCCTGTATTGGCCCGGTGACTGCCGCCACCGCCGCCGAGCTGGGCCTCAAGGTGGATATTGCGGCTCGGGAGCACACTATCCCGGGTCTGGTGGCAGCCATAGTAGAGGGGCTGGATAAGTCCCAAGAGGGGGCCCGATATGGTTGACTTCCCCCAGCTGCGCCTGCGCCGTCTTCGCCGGGGGGAGAGGCTGCGGCGCATGGTCCGGGAAACCGATCTCGGGGTGAAGGACTTGATCTATCCCCTCTTTGTAGCCCATGGCAGGGGGGCAAAGCGGGAGATCGGCTCCATGCCCGGGCTCTTCCAGCTATCAGTTGACCTGCTGCCCCAGGAGGCGGAGGAGGTGGCGGGGCTGGGAATCCCGGCCGTTATCCTCTTCGGCATCCCCGAGACCAAGGACGAGCTGGGAACCGGGGCCTATGATGCCAGGGGAATTATCCAGCAGGCGGTGCCCATCATCAAGCAGGCGGTGCCCGAGCTCATAGTGGTGACCGATGTCTGCCTCTGCGAGTACACCAGCCACGGGCACTGCGGGGTGGTGGTGGATGGCCAAGTCGATAACGATAAGACGCTGGAGCTCCTGGCCGCAACCGCAACCTCGCAGGTTGAGGCCGGGGCGGATATGGTAGCCCCTTCCGATATGATGGACGGGCGAGTTAAGGCAATACGGGCGGCCCTCGATGGGGGGGGATTTCAGGCCATCCCCATCATGTCCTATGCTGCCAAGTATGCCTCCTATTTCTATGGCCCCTTCCGAGAGGCGGCTGAGTCGGCACCCCAGTTCGGCGATAGGCGCTCCTATCAGATGGACCCGGCCAATGTGCGCGAGGCTTTGAGGGAGGTGGAGCAGGATATCGCTGAGGGGGCGGACATAGTGATGGTGAAACCGGCCCTGGCCTATCTAGATGTGATCCGCAAGGTGCGGGACAGCTTCAACCACCCCGTGGCCGCCTTCAATGTGAGCGGTGAGTACGCCATGGTGAAGGCGGCGGCGCAGCGGGGGTGGCTGGATGAGAGGGGGCTGACCCTAGAGATCCTCACCGCCATAAAGAGGGCCGGGGCGGACCTGATTATAAGCTATCATGCCAAGGAAGCGGCTCGCTGGCTCGCCGACGGTTGAAGCCCATCTATAAGCCGAGACATAGAATAGCCACATATGAATAGGCATCGTTCAAGGGAGCTTTTCGAGCAGGCGCAGAGATATATGCCGGGCGGTGTTAACAGCCCGGTTCGCGCCTTTAAGGCGGTTGGCGGGCATCCCCTCTTCATCCAGCGAGGACAGGGCTCGAGGGTCTACGACCAGGACGGAAATGAGTTCATAGACTATGTCTGCTCCTGGGGCCCCCTGATCCTGGGCCACTCTCACCCCACGGTCGTTGCCGCCCTGAAGCGCGCTGTGGACCGGGGGACCAGCTTCGGGGCACCCACCGAGCTGGAGAACACCCTGGCCCAGATGGTATGTTCTGCCCTGCCGTCCGTCGAGATGGTGAGGTTCGTCAGCTCGGGAACTGAGGCCACCATGAGCGCCCTGAGACTGGCCCGGGCCTACACCGGAAGAGACAAGATCGTCAAGTTTGCCGGATGCTACCACGGCCATGCCGACGGGCTGCTGGCCACAGCCGGGTCGGGAGTAACCACCTTCGGCTTGCCGGACAGCCCTGGTGTGCCCTCATCGGTGGCGAGAGACACGCTGATTGCCCCTTACAATGACCTGGAAGCGGTGGAGCGGCTTTTCGCCGC
>JAUVWM010000142.1 GCA_030604105.1 Dehalococcoidaceae bacterium | reverse complement strand
TCACCCCGGCAAACCGGAGGCAGATATCTCTCCTTCAGCCCCTCCGTCCCAAACTGCTCAATGACCCTGACCGGGCCAACGCTGGACTCGAAAACAGGCCATGCTGCCAGGCGACAGACCCTGGCCAGCTCCTCAATGACCAGGATGGCCTCGAGAGCGCCCCGCCCCTGTCCGCCGTATCTCTCGGGAATGGGCAATCCCAGAAAGCCGAGGTCGGCTAACTTCTTAAAATACTCCTGGGGAAGGAACTCAGCCTTCTCATCCCACTCTGCCGCTTTAGGTCGAAACTCCTTCTCAGCCACATCATGTGCCAGCCGCTTCAGCATCCTCTGTTCCTCTGTTAGCTGGAAATCCATCTATGCCCTCCTGAGCCTTGTCGCCTAACGGAGTTTGCCCCCAGGCCCGGCCCATTATAACATAGAGAAAAGGCGGCGGGCCATGTGCCACCATGCCGCAGGCAAGGGGGAAAGCGCCACATCGATTCGGGGCCCGGCTACCAGGTGCAAACGACTTCAAAAAAGTGTAAAATGTGGCAGCCAAAGATCAAGGAGGTGATATGGACTACGAGGCTCTCATCTTCCGCAAGGAGAAAGGCGTCGCCGTCATCACACTGAATAACCAGGAGATCCGCAATGCTCTAAGCGACAAGATGATGGACGAGCTGTTCCTTGTCTTGGACGAGATCGAGAAGGACGACGAGGTAAGGGCGGTGGTCATCACCGGTGCTGGCCGTGCTTTTTCCTCCGGGGGGAACGTCAACAGTATGCAGCGCCTGACCGAAAGCGCCATCCTGGCCAGAGATGTAGTGGTCAGGCTGGGCAAGCTCATCATGCGTATAACGGAGCTGGAGAAGCCGGTTATCGCGGCGGTGAACGGGGCAGCGGTGGGTGCCGGCTGCAACCTGGCGCTGGCTGCCGACATCATCATCGCCTCCGAGAACGCGGTTTTCTCCGAGATATTCGTCCGCATCGGGCTGCTACCCGATGCCGGCGGCATGTTCTTCCTGCCGCGCCTGATAGGGGTGGCCCACGCCAAGAGGCTGTGCTTTACCGGGGACATGGTCAACGCCGAGGAAGCTGAGCGGCTGGGGATGGTGAACAAGGTAGTGCCCGCCGAGGAGCTGGAGGCGGAGGCGCTGGGCCTGGCGGAGAGGCTGGCCAAGGGCCCGACCAAGGCCATCGCGCTGATGAAGACGATCATCAATAAGGGCCTGAGCTGTGACCTGGCAGCGGTGTGTGAATACGAGGCCCAGGCGCAGGCCATACTGCTCCAGACGGAGGACTTCAAGGAGGGCATGCAGGCCTTCCAGGAGAAAAGGGAGCCCAAGTTCAAGGGAAGATAGCCAGGTCTGGGTTATCCCCCCTTTTCGAGGAAACAGACCCGGTTCCTGACCCGCTTTGCCTCATACAGGGCCTGATCGGCCCCGGCTATCAGCTGGCCCCCATCCTGGGCGTCGCCGGGATAGGCGGCGACACCGATGCTGACGGTCAGCCAAGGCTGGGGCTGAGCCTGGGCCGCGGCGCCTCTCAGCCGCTCGCCAACGATAGCGGCATCTCCCTTCCTGGTGAAGGGCATAAGTATGGCGAATTCCTCCCCACCGTAGCGGGCTATGATATCAACCTCCCGGCACATGCCCTTCAAGGTCCTGGCTATCTGTCGCAGCGCTCCGTCCCCTGCCAGGTGACCGTAGGTGTCGTTGTACTCTTTGAAATGATCGAGGTCTATCATCAGCAACGACAGGTCATAGCGGTATCTCTTGGCCAGCGCAATCTCCCGAGCCAGCAGCTCCTCAAAGTGGTGACGGTTGTAGACCCCGGTGAGGCCATCGGTGATGGAGAGCAGCCGGTAGTATTCCTTGTCCTCCCTCTCCCGGGTCAATGCCTTTCTCACCTCCATAGCCAGGTGCTGTTTCTCCAGGGCCCGCTCCACAGTGGCAATCACCTCATCCATGGCCAGCGGCTTCAGCACATAGGCAAAAGCCCCTTCGCGCATCGCCTCGATGGAGCTCTCCAGAGTGGCGTATCCGGTAATCATGATAGCGTCGGTTTCGGGATGCATCTCCTTCAGCCTTCGCAGCAGCTCGGTACCCTCCATATCGGGAAGCTTTATATCTATCAGGGCTACCCTGTAGGACCTCTCCTGGAGCTTGTCCTCAGCCTCTTTCCCATCGTGGGCGACTTGCACGACATAGCCCTTCTCCCGGAATATGTCGGCTATCACCTGACATAGCTCTTTATCATCATCGACTATTAACAGGCTAGGCCCCTCTAAGATCGCATCGTTTGAGTTCAACATTCGCCTCGCTACCTAGTCCTCACCAGGCGTCTGGCATGACGTTTGGCTGCCTCCACAAGCTCAATCAGCCTGTCAATATCCAGAGGTTTATACACCACCCCATAGGCGCCTTCCCTCAAGGCGTCCGCGATCAGGTCCTCGACGGCGTAGGCTGTCATCATCACCACCCGGCTCCCGGGGCTGACCTCCTTCAGCCGCCTGAAGGTCTCAACCCCATCCATCTCCGGCATCCTCACATCCATGAGGACGACATCGAAGGCGGTTTCCCTGGCCCTGGCGATGGCCTGGAATCCGTCCTGGGCGTAGGTCACCCGGTAGCCTCTGGCCTCCAGGATATCCGAGAGGGTAAGGCACATCTCGAGCTCGTCGTCCACCACCAAGACATTGGCTTTGCCTCTCATGGCTTTGCCTCCCCTGCCTGGAGCACAGGCAGGCTGACGGTGAAGGTGGTCCCCTTGCCCTCCTCGCTCTCGACCTCGATGGTGCCCCCATGCCTGTCGAGGATGGACTCGGTGACGGCCAGGCCCAGACCGGTCCCCTTTGCCTTGGTGCTGAACAGGGGTTGGAAAATCCGGGTCAGATTGTCCCGGGGAATTCCAATACCGGTGTCGGCAAACTCCGCCTGCACCAGGTTATCGCGGTGAGCGGTGCGGACGGTCAGTCTCCCCCCCTGAGGCATGGCCTGGGCGGCATTGAGCAACAGGTTGTGGAAAACCTGCTGCATTTGATCCTTGTCTGCCATTACCTTGGGCAGGCCCTCCCCCAGCTCGGTGACCAGCTCCACATTGCTGGGCACCTGGCAGCAGGACAGTGTCTGCTCAACGATGGAGTTGATGTCAGCTTCACCAAGGGCGGGCTTGGCGGGCCGGCCGAAGTCGAGGAGCTCACTGATGATCTTGGAGCAGATGGCAACCTGTCTCTCCAGGATGTCCAGATGGCTTTTCACCTTTTCCCCGCCATCGCCCAATTTCATCTTGAGGTAATAGGCGGAGTTGCCGATGACGCCCAGGGGGTTGCGCAGCTCATGGCTCACCATGGAGGCGAGCTTGCCGATGGCCGCCATCCTCTCCGAGGCGACCAGCTGCTCCTGGGCCTCCTCCAGTTCTCCCCTCGTTCTCTCCACCTCCTCTATCTTGGCCTCCAGCTTGCGGGTGTACTCTTCCCTCTCCCTCTCCAGCCGCTTCCGCTCGCTGATGTCCCAGAATATGGACACGAAGCCGACGACCTTTTCCTGCTGATCCCTGATCACCGCCCCTGTGGACTCTCCCAGCAATGGTCTGCCATCCTTGCTGATGTATGACACCATTTCCTGGCCCTGATAGGAGCCCCGCCTAACCGCCTCGGCCACTAGCCGCTCGGCTTCGCGCCGGGCTTCGTGTGCCGTCGCAGATTCAGCGGGTGGCATAAGACATTCCCAGTGTCTGCCCACCACCTCCTCCGCCCTGTGGCCGAACATCTCCTCGGCCCGCCGGTTCAAGCCTCGAATCGCGCCCTTGGTATCATAAACCAC
>JAUVWM010000051.1 GCA_030604105.1 Dehalococcoidaceae bacterium | reverse complement strand
GATGACGTCTCTGGAGAGCAGGATAGCCTCCAGGCAGGCGCAGGTGGGGGTTATGGGCCTGGGCTATGTTGGACTGCCGCTGGCAGTGGAGATAGCCCGGCAGGGCTTTATCGTGAAGGGGCTGGACCGGGACCCACGGCGAGTGGCGGAAATAAACTCCGCTGAGGCGCAGGTCAATAATTGCCCCACGGAGGTCCTGAGCCAGCTAGTCGAAGCTGGCTGGCTCCAGAGCACCGCCGATTTCAGCGCACTCCAGAAACTTGACATAATCTTAATATGTGTGCCCACACCATTGACCCCAACCAGGGAGCCTGACCTGTCATACGTAGTGGAGGCGGCCGGGCAGGTTGCCCGGTATCAGCGCCGAGACCAGCTCATTGTCCTGGAAAGCACCTCTTATCCCACCACCACCGAAGAACTGCTGCTGCCTATCCTCAGCGGAAACGGGCTTGGCGTGGGGGAAGATTTCTTCCTGGCCTTCTCCCCGGAGAGGATAGCCCCGGGACTTGAGGATTTCACCATCAAGAATATCCCCAAGCTGGTGGCCGGGGTGACGGGCCGCTGCAGTGAGATGGCGAGGCTTTTCTACGAGCAATTCGTGGACCGGGTGATAACCATGTCCTCACCCAGGGCGGCGGAGATGTCCAAGCTCCTGGAGAATGTGTTCCGCTGCGTGAACATCGCCCTTATGAATGAGCTGATGATGCTGTGCGATCGCATGGGGGTAGATATCTGGGAGGTCATCGACGCCGCCAGCACCAAGCCCTTCGGCTTCATGCCCTTCTACCCGGGGCCGGGCTTGGGCGGCCACTGCATCCCGGTAGACCCCTTCTATCTATCCTGGAAGGCCACCGAGTACGATTTCCACACGGAGTTCATCGAGCTTGCGGGCAAGATAAACATGGCCATGCCCTATTACGTGGTCGACAGGATAGCTGCGGCCCTGAACGGCGAGCATAAGAGCCTGGGAGGCTCCCAAGTCCTCATCCTGGGGGTAGCCTACAAACGGGATATAACCGATGTTCGGAATTCCCCGGCACTCAAGATAATTGAACTGCTGCTGGCAAGAGGGGCCGAGGTCTCTTACCACGACCCCTTCGTCGCCGCCCTGAAGGTGCAGGACCGATCATATGTCTCGGCCCCGCTGAGCCATGACCTTTTGGGCGGGGCGGATTGTGTCGTCATTGTCACCGATCACTCCGCCGTAGACTACGAGGCAGTGGCTGAAAAGGCAAAGCTGGTGGTAGATACCAGAGGCGTGCTGCGCACTCTGGGGCTAAAAAGCAGCCTTGAAAAGCTGGGCTAATAGCCAGCCCAGGCCGATGCAGATGGGGAAAGTTACCACCCAGGCAGTAATGATGTTGCCGGCTATGCCCCAGCGCACCGCCGATAAACGCCGGACAGAGCCCACACCCATGATGGACGAGCTTATGCAGTGGGTGGTGCTGACGGGAATACCCATAGAGGAGGCCACCTCGATCACCGTCGCTGCCGAGGTCTGAGCGGCGAAGCCATGGATGGGTTGTAGGGCGGTGATCCTGAGCCCTACGGTCTTGATAACCCGCCACCCACCGAAAGCGGTGCCCAAGGATATGGAAGCGGCCGATAGGGCGACTATCCAGAAGGGGATACGGAACTCGCCGCCATTATAGAGAACCAGAGCCAGTGCCATGACGCCTATAGGCATCTGCCCATCGTTCTTGCCATGGCTGTAGGCCATGAAGGCTGCGGACAGGATTTGCAGGCGGCTGGAGACGTTGCGCACCTGGGTGGGGGCGGTCCGGCGGAAGATCCACAGCAAGCCCACCATCATCAGCAGGGCGAAGATGAAGCCGAGAGCGGGGGCAGTGACCACCGAAGCCAGGACTTGCTCCAGCTTGCTCCAGCTTATGACCCCGATTCCGGTCGAAGCCAGTCCGGCACCCACCAGCCCCGCTATCAGAGAATGGGACACGCTCACCGGCAATCCCCAATAGGTAGCGATAACGACCCAGGTTACCGCCGAGAACAAGGCGGCCAGCAGCGTCCACTGGTCGATGGCGCCCGGAGTCAGGATCCCCTTGCCAATGGTTACGGCCACGGCTGTGCCTGTGGCCGCGCCAGCGAAATTAAGCAGGGCAGCCATGCCTACGGCTGCCCTGGGGGAGAGAGCGCGGGTGCCAATTACCGTGGCAATGGCATTGGCGGCATCGTTGAAACCGTTGGCGAGACCGAAAGCAATGGCAAAGGCGAAGATGATGACAAGCAGCGGTAAGGAGGCATCAGCCATACTTGAGCGCTACTCCCTCGAGGACATTGGCTATGTCCTCACACCTGTCCGCAGCACTCTCCAGATCTTCATAGATCTCATGCCATTTTAAAATTTGAACAACATCTGCGCTGTTGCTGAAGAGGTCCCCCAGAGCGCGGCGGCATATGTCATCGGCTTTATTCTCCAGCCGGTTGAGCTCCACGCAGTGGGTCAGCATCTCCTTCAACTGTTTTCTGTGGCGCAAACTGGGTATGGCTCGCTCTACCTCGTGTGTAGCCTCCACCAGGATATCTGCCAACTCTTGTGCGCTGTGTGTAGGCTGGGGCACTTTATAGATGAGCATGGCCTCAGCGGCAGCGTGAATCAGGTCCACCACATCGTCAATGGCTTGGACCAGCAGCAGGATATCCTCCCGATCCAGAGGGGTGACGAAGGTGCGATGTAGCTTAGCAACAATTTGGTGGGTGATGGGGTCTCCCTGGTGTTCCAGATCGCTGATCTGCTTTACCTTCTCCTCCATGCCGTCCCAGTTCGCCATTAGCTCCGCCAGCAATCTGGCCGATTGCGTCAGGTTTTGAGCTGCATCCTCGAAGAGCTCGAAGAACCTTTCCTCTCTGGGTATAAAGGAGAACTTAAGCAAGACCTGTACCCGCTCTGCTAGTTAGGCTCGTGCTGAGAGGAGCACAGAGCAAATTTCATCCACCTGGAACCAGCCAAACTTTCACCCTCTGCATAACTTATCAGAGGTGGCACGGTGCTGTCAAGGGCCAGGCCAAACTTCCTTGACGAAGCCTACCCCAGCCTCTATACTACGCAGGAGGCCGGCAGTGGCCCCCTTATCCTCTTGGTGGAAGGTGACGGCCGATATCAAGGATGACGCAAGGGACGGGGCCCATGCTAGCAGGTATGGGGATATGGAACTGGTAGATCAGATGCTCGCCGGTGAGCAGCAGCCGCTGTCCCGGTTGATCACCTTGGTGGACAGAGACACTCCAGACACGCTTCAGATAATGAAGGAGATCTACCCCCACACTGGCAGGGGGTATTGTATAGGGGTTACCGGTCCGCCGGGGGGGGGCAAGAGCACTCTGGTTGATCGGCTGACGGCGGTGGCGCGGAGCAAGGGGCTCACGGTGGGGATAATAGCCGTTGACCCCAGCAGCCCATTCACCGGGGGGGCGGTGCTCGGCGATCGCATCCGGATGCAGCAGCACTTCCTGGATAGCGGGGTATTCATCCGCAGCATGGCCACTCGGGGCAGCCGTGGCGGCCTGCCCGGGGCGACCAAGAGAGTGATCAAGCTCCTCGATGCCTTCGGTAAGGACCTTATCATGGTGGAGACCGTGGGCGTGGGCCAAACCGAGCTCGACATCATGGACGCGGTGGACAGCGTGGTCGTGGTTCTGGTCCCTGAGGCTGGTGATGCCATCCAGACCATGAAGGCCGGGCTTATCGAGATTGCCGATATCTTCGTGGTCAATAAAGCAGACCGCGGCGGAGCGGAGCAGCTGATAATAGAGCTTCAGTCCTCGTTGCTGCTCAGCTCCCGCAGGTCCGAGTGGGAGACGCCTGTCCTGGCCACGCAGGCAGTGAATAACATCGGCATCCAGGAGGCCTATGAGCAGCTGGAAAGACACCGCCAGGTTCTGGAGGAAACGGGCCGCCTCGCCTCAAGACGCGAGGAGCAGCGCCGCAGGGAAATGCTGCAGACCTTCGAGGACCGGGTCAGGGAGGAGCTTATAGGCTTGATGAGGTCTAATGCGCATCTGGTTGAACTGGAGGAGAGAGTGAGGAAGGCGGAGATCGACCCCTATTCCGCTGCCAGCCAGATTCTGAGCGACGGCACCGTGATCAGAGAGCTGCTCTCCCAGCTGGAACATGAGGGCTGAGTTCTTGCCCGGTTTCGTGCCTATGGCCGCTGGTCATCGCCCTTCGCCTCCGCTGCGATTTTCACCGCCGGCTCTCGGCCGCCAGTTCCCCCTGGAATCGATGATATTCGAAGAGCCTGGCTAGGGCCCGGCAGGCTCCAGACAGCGAGCTGTAGACCGCCACACCCTTGTTTGGCAGCTCCACCTCGAGCCTGGCCCGCAGCTCAACCTCCCAGGGGTCGTTGGCGAAGGACTGGAAGACGATCACCGTGGGCTTGCCATAGGGATTGTCCCTGGAAAAGTCACACAGCTGGCTCACCAGGCGGTCTGTTTGGTTGGCCCCGGCCCGGCCCCCCATGTCCAGGTGCGGCATGACGATGAGCATGTCTATCAGTGGGTCAGCAGCCACCAGCTCCATCTCCCGCTCCAGGAGCGACACATTGCGGAAGAGCAGACCTGTGTCCAGGGGGTTCTTGATGCTGGCTCCAGCCAGGGGGATGAACTTCTTGAGTTCGGCCTGGGTCTCCTGGGTCAGGGTGGGCACCTCCAGGCCCTCGTAGACGCAGACATCAGCCGAGGCCACGCTGGAGCCACCCCCCGCCCCGAGCACTGCCACCCTCTTTCCCTGCGGCGGCCTGACGTGGAGGAAGGTCATGGCGCTTTCCGCCATCTCCTCCAGGGAGAACACGCGCACGGCGCCGGTCTGGGCAAAGAAGCCACGCCAGATAGCTTCCTGGCCTGCCAGGGAGCCGGTGTGGGAGGCCACCGCCCGCGACCCCGACTCGGTAAGCCCCCCCTTCCACAGGATCACCGGCTTGACCCGGTTGATCTCCCTCACTTGCTTCAGCAGCTTTCCGCCATCCTTGACCCCCTCCAGGTACATGCAGATGACTGTGGTCTCAGGGTCTACTGCCAGGTACTCCAGATAGTCGGTGCTGTCCAGCACGTAGGCGTTGCCGAAGCTGATGACCTTGCTGAAGCGAAAGCCGTGGTCGGGACCGTGGTGGCAGAACCAGTTGCAGTGGCCGCCGCTCTGGGAGATGAAGGAGACCGGCCCGCTTTCCCTGGGCACCCGGTCAAAGCTCCCGATGCCAGCCTGGGGCACATATGGGCCCATGCAGTTGGGGCCGATGAGGCACAGGCCGCCGCGCAGGGCGATCTGGCGAACCCTGCACCCCAGCTCCTTAGCCTCCTCCTCCCCGGTCTCCTCGAAGCCTGCGGTGAACACATGGACATTCCTGGCATTGGCGGCAATGCAGTCCTCGAGCACCCCGGGTACGGCGTGGGCCGGCACCGAGACAATTACCAGGTCTACAGGTTCGGGGATAGACGAGACGTTGGGATAGGCCTTAAGGCCCAGGATCTCGGTGGCCTTGGGGTTTACCGGATAGATACGCCCCTGGAAGCCCAGTTGCTCGTAGCTGCGGATGAAGTTGGCGCCTCCAATGGCCGGCGGCCCGTTGCGTTTGGCATCCGCCGAGACACCCACTACAGCTACCACCTTGGGATGAAAGGCAGCCTCTAATGCCGGATTCCAGGACATAATCTGGACGGTTGCTTTCTAGGCAGAACTAAGCCGGGTCAAGCGACAGCCAGGCACATATCATAGGTACTTAAAAGGGGTACAATCTGCCCGACGAAGCTTCTACAGGCACTACGACATTATAGCCCCAAGGGGAGACCGACGTCAAGGGAGCCGGCTCGTCCACCACTTATCGTCAGACATCCAGGCGATCCGCCACATCGGACAGGCCGAACTTTTCAAGCGTCGAGCGCGTGGGCAGCCCGGTTGGCACATCCCAGCCCAGCAGCTGGTAGTAGTCGTCCTTCATCCTTTCCAGCTCCGTCTCGGTGAGGCCGATCTCCGGCCTGTCTCTGTCACCCGGTCGCAGGCGCCTGTAATAGGCCTTTGACACCCGGTCGTGGTGGCGAGTCAGGCCCAGCCTGGCCCCGAACGCCCTTTCCACATGCTGCATCCTCAGGGTCGCCTGGGTCAGGTGGTCAACCGTAACCGTGGTGCCCAGTCCCAGGCTCATAAGGTTCGCCATGGCCTCGGTATCCACGGGCAGGCCGAGAAAGGGGGTCATCCAGGTGCAAACGCCGCTCATGTCACATATCGCCGTCCTCTCTTCGTCGTGGCGAACCATGGCTGCCTTGCCGTCCGTGACCCTGGGGTCAGGCGCCTGCCTGATCCCCACCTCCCGCTCCGCCCTGTCCTTATATCTTAAGATGGCCTCTTGGAAGGAGGCTTCGTCTTGTGCCCGGATATACTTCCGGGTGGCAGCGAAGTCCAGCGGCGGCTGTACCTGCGCGTCCTCCCCGATGGAGGATACTGCGGCTGCCAGTGCCCTGGTCTTGATGGGGAGCATATGCACGTCGGAGGGGGAACCCTTGGCCATAAAGAGGTGGTCTCCGGCACCCTTCCCTATCTTCTCGGCGGCGGCCGGAAGCCCGTCCGCCAGCAGGTCGCCGATCCCTTCGCGGTAGCTTATCTTCCTCGCTAGAGATATGATGGCCTGGGGACTGCCCCACTTCATGGGGATGCCATCGGTGTCTGCGGCGGTGATTATTCCCCGTTCATATAGCTCCATGAGCCAGGCGAGTGTGTTGGCCAGGGAGCGAGAGTCCAGGCCATAGCGCTGGCACATGACGAAGGCCTCCCAGAAGACCATCAGGTCGGGGTTCTTGAGGTCCCAGGTGAGGTCGCCGTAGGGGCTACACTTGACACATCCCGATCCGGCCTGTGGTATGTTGTAAGAGTCGAAGCAGGCCACAGGGCAGGCGAAGCAGCCCACCCTGCGGTGCAGGTATTTCGCCAGGAAGTCCGCCTCGCAGATCGTTTCCGCGCCCTCCCAGGTGGCTCCCATAACCTCGTATATGCTTCGCATCTCCCTATCGTGAATCTTGGTCAGCCCCCAGGTGTGCACGTCTTGATACCAGTGGACCTGCGTGATCGACTGGCGTAGCCTGTGGCAGGCGGCAAGGAACTCCTGGGGCCTGGCGATCGCTATTCCCTTGGTCCCGCGCACGGCGATGGCCTTCAGCCTCTTGGAGCCCATCACCGCTCCCAGCCCGGTGCGGGCGGCGGCATTGCCCGTCGGCGAGTGGATCGAGGCGTAGATCACCAGCCTTTCCCCCGCTGGCCCTATACACACCACCGCAGCTTCCGGGTCCTTCAGGTCTTGCCTCACCATCTCTGGGGTCTCGTAGGTGTCATGCCCCCAGATGCCGGAGGCATCCTTGATCTCCACCTCGTCGTCCCTGATGGACAGGTAGACCGGCCTCTCAGCCTTCCCCTCGATCACCAGGTTGTCGTAGCCGGCAAACTTGAGCTCAGCGCCAAGGTACCCCCCGATGCCGGCATCGCCCAGGGCGCCGGTCACCGGAGACCTGGACATCACATCCACCCGGCAGGCCCCGGGGACCGGCGTGCCCACCAGAGGCCCAGCGCCGAAGAGCAGGACGTTGCCGGCATCGAAAGGCCCGATGGCAGGCTCGACGCTGTCGAAGAGGAGCTTAACGTTGATCCCCTTGCCCCCGATGAAGCCGTCAGCGTAGGGCTCTACCGGCTCGGTGGTGGCTTTGCCTGCCGTCAGGTTGACCCTGAGGATACGCCCTCCACGAAGATATGCCATCACCGCATCACCTTTCCGGGCACACAGCCCCACAGGCTCTCCTGCTCCAGAAGACTGGCGAGGTACTCTACATCCTGCTTCTGGCTCGCCTCATCCCTGTCCACCTCGGTCAAGCACTGAGCATGGCAGGTGAGGACACACTGCGGCTGCCCGCCGCAGAGGTCGCAGCAGATGGCCACCATCCCGGCGCTGTCCATAAAGATGCAGCCCGCGGGGCAGGCCTGTGCGCAGTCCCCGCAAGCGGAGCATTTCGCCTCATCGATGGCCAAAATAACTCCATCTCTGGAGAGGGCTTCAGTGGGACAGGCCTCGATGCACGGCGCCGGCTCGCACTGCTGGCAAACCAGTGGCAGGCAGAGGACAAGGCCGTCCCTCTCTTTCCTGATGACGTGGATCGCCGATCTCCCGGGATTGCATTCGCCGAAATGGTAGAGCGAGCAGACCACCTCACATGCCTTGCATCCCGTGCAGGGCACATGGTCTACGGCAATGAAGTGAGGCATGCCAACCTCCTTTCCGAATCCGGGCAGCCCCATTCTAATTCAGGCCGAGCCGGAGCGCAAGCGACTGGCACCTTTGGGGGCGGAGGCCGAGCAGGACGCTGGAGGCAAGAAAAGGGTATAATGGCACCGTCTATGCGAAAGGTAAATGTCCTGAGCTCTTTCTCCTTCTTCAGCGAGTCCAACCTGGACGCTATCCGGAACGCTGTTCCTGAGGTGAGCGTCGCCGCTTTCCCCTATAGGGAGACTGAGGAGGAGCGGTCAGCCCGGCGCAAAGGGGAGCTCCACACCTTGGGCCCGCATACCAGGGAGCTCTCGCCCGAGTTCCTGGCCAAGCTCGCCGAGGCCGAGGTGATGTTCATCCTCGATGCGCCCACTGGCCTGGTACAACACGCCCCCAAGCTGCGCTGGGTTCAACTGATAGGAGCTGGCGCTGACCACCTGAAGGGCACCGGCCTTTTCGAGAGCGACGTCGATATCGTAGCCACCAGGAACTCACATTTTGTCGCGGAACATGCCCTGGGGCTGGTCCTCCTTCTGGCCAAGCGCTTGGGCCAGTACCTTGAACTGAGCAACCGCCGCCAGTGGAAGCGGTTGCTGGGCCAGACGCTGTGGGGCAAGACCATTGGCATCGTTGGGCTGGGCCATATTGGCTCCGAGGTGGCCCAGCTGTGCAAAGCGTTCGGGATGCAGGTGCTGGCCACGAAGCTTAGATGGCAGGAAGCTCCCAGAGCGCACGCGGACGGCATATTCCCCCCATTCAAGCTGCCTGAGATGCTGGGCCAGTCCGACTACGTGGTTATCTGCGTGGCCCTGACCTCGGACACCGAGGGCATGTTCGGTGAGGCCGAGCTGCGGGCCATGCGCCCGGGAGCCTTTCTGGTGAATGTGTCGCGCGGGGAAATTGTCCAGGAAGATGTGCTGGTCCGGGCCCTGCGCGAGGGATGGATTGCCGGAGCCGCCCTGGACGTATTCCGCACTGAGCCACTGCCGGAAGATAGCGAGCTGTGGGAGCTTCCCAATCTCTTTATCACCCCTCACAGTGCCGGAGTCGTGGCCAATTATCCTGACCTTGCCATCGCGCAGTTCTGCGATAACCTGCGCCGATACATAGCCGGTGAACCGCTGGTTAATGTAATAGATAAGAAGCTCGGCTTCTAAATGGGTGGAGGCTTGACGGCCAGGCTCAAGGGGCCGATAATCGGCCCTGTAAAGCCGAATACAGGATCAGGAGTGACACAATGGACTTGCCGCGACATACACCGGAGATGATACAACGCTATCTGATGAAGGGCTACTGGAGGGCGACAGGTCTCCTGGACATGTGGGACCTCCACGTCAAAGTCCACCCGGACAAAGAGGCGCTGGT
>JAUVWM010000117.1 GCA_030604105.1 Dehalococcoidaceae bacterium | reverse complement strand
GAGCTGGTGACCGATGTCCCCACCCCAGAGCTGGCCCAGCTTGAGGAGCAGCTCGAGACCCAGTCGGTCAACCCCATGCTTCTCAAGAAGCGCCTGGCCCGGGAGATCGTGGCCCAGTTCCAGGGCGCCGCCGCCGCTCAGGAGGCGGAGGCCAAATTCGAAAGGGTCTTTCAGAGGCGAGAGCCGCCGAAAGAGTGGCGGGTTGAACTCGGCGGCGCCGTCAGCATGAGTGGTACCCTCGAAATTAAGGTTAAGAGGGATATTCTGAACCTACTGGTTGATGCTAACCTAGCCAAGAGCCAGTCACAGGCCAAGCGGCTATTGGCGCAAGGCGCTGTTGATGTCGATGGTCAGAAGCTCATCGGCAGCCACATCGTCTTAAAGAGGGGCGACGTCATTAAGGTAGGCAAGCGTGGCTTTCTAAGAATAATTGATCCTGAAAAGCCGACTTGGGAAACTATCAAATATTAGAGAGAGAGGCGAAAGATGCAGCTACGTATCCCGGGCCCGACCCCCCTCCCCTCCCAGGTGCTTGAGGCCATGACCAGGCAGATGATCAATCACCGGGGCAAGGGGTTCGCCGAGCTCATTAACGATCTCACCGCCAAACTCAAAGCCCTTTTTCAGACCAAGGACGATGTCTTCATCCTCACCTCCTCAGGCACCGGGGGCATGGAGGCTGTCATCGTCAATACCCTCTCGCCCGGCGACAGGGTGCTGGCCGTGTGCAATGGTTTCTTTGGCGAGCGCTTCGCCGATATCGCCGAGGTGTTCGGGGCCGAGGTCGAGAGGTTGCGCTTTGAGTGGGGCACCGCCGTTGACCCCCAGGCAGTAGGCCAGGCTCTCAAGAAAGACCCGTCCATCAAAGCCGTGCTGGCGACCCACAACGAGACCTCCACCGGCGTAACCAATGATCTGGCCTCCATCAGTGCCACAGCCAAAGAGTTCGATAAGCTCGTCCTAGTCGATGCCATTAGCGGGCTGGGCTCCATCGAGCTGCCGGTCGATGCCTGGCACCTGGATGTTGTGGTCACCGCCTCCCAAAAGGGGTGGATGGCTCCCCCGGGGCTGGCCATGGTCAGCGTCAGCCAGGAGGCGTGGCAGGCCCATGCTCAAGCCAAAATGCCCCGTTACTACTGGGACTTCACCAAGTGCAAGAGCTTCCTGGAGAGGGGGCAGACACCGTGGACCCCCGGCCTATCCACCTTTTATGCCCTGGCCGCCTCCCTCGACCTGATAGAGCAGGAGGGATTGGCCAATGTTATAGCCCGCCACGCTCGAGTGGGGCAAGCGGCTCGGCAAGGGGTAAAGTCCCTGGGGCTCGCCCTGTTCCCCGAGGAGAGCTGTGCCTCCAACACAGTTACCGCAGTGAGAGTCCCCGACGGGCTTGATGTCAAGAAGCTGCTCCAGGTCCTGAGGGAGGAGCGCAACCTGGTCCTCTCCGGCGGGCAGCAGCGGCTGGAGGGGCAGATCTTCCGCATCGGGCATCTAGGCTGGGTGAACGAGGCTGACATTGAAGTGGTGATGAGAGAGCTGGAGATAGCCCTGCCCCAGGCGGGTTTCACCAGGGGTGGGCAGGTTAGTGGATAGCCCCCTCCAGCGGGCATAATATAATTAAGGGAGAAAGCTGCAAACCATGAAGGTTCTGGTTGCCGATCCCATCGCTCAAGAGGGAATAGAGGCCCTCAGCGCTCAGGCCACGGTGGATGTTAGGCTGCGCTTGAAGCCAGAGGAGCTTGCGGCCATCATCGGCGAGTACGACGCCCTGGTGGTGCGCAGCGAGACCCGGGTCACCGCCGAGATCATCGAGGCCGGGAAAAAGCTCCAGGTTATTGCCCGCGCCGGGGTGGGGGTGGACAATATCGATATTGAGGCAGCCACCCAGCGGGGCATCGCTGTGGTCAACACCCCTACCGGCAATACCATCTCGGCTGCGGAGCACACCATAGCCCTGATGCTGGCCCTAGCCCGCCATATCCCCTGGGCCCACGACCAACTCAAATCCGGGAGGTGGCAGCGCAGCAACTTTATCGGTGCTGAGGTAAGAAACAAGGCTCTGGGTATCATCGGCCTGGGCAATGTCGGCTCCGAGGTGGCCAGGCGGGCCATAGGCCTGGAGATGCGCGCCATCGCCTATGATCCTTTCCTCTCGGCGGATCACGCGCGCAAGCTGGGTGTGCAGCTTGTCTCTTTAAAGGAGCTGCTTGCCGAGTCCGATTTCATCACCCTTCACCTGCCTCTGACAGCGACAACCCAGGGACTCATAGGGGACGAGGAGATCGCCCAGGTCAAGCCCACGGTTAGATTCATCAATTGCGCTCGGGGCGGGCTCATAGACGAAGAGGCCCTGTTTCAGGCGGTTGAAGAGGGAAGGGTAGCCGGTGCTGCCATTGACGTCTTCTCCGAAGAACCCACCACCACCAATATTCTCCTCGGCAGCGACAAGATCATTGTCACCCCTCATCTGGCAGCATCCACGGCTGAGGCCCAGGCCAGCATCGCCAAAGACATAGCCGAGCAGATCATGGCTGTGTTCAAGGGGCAGCCGGCACGCTATGCCGTCAATACTCCCCTCATCCCCCCCGAGACCATACCGCTGCTGGTTCCCTTCGTGGAGGTGGCCATGGTGGTCGGGCGACTCATCACCCAGCTGGCTGAGGGGCAAATGGACACCATCCACATTAAATATGAGGGCGAAATCGCCAACCACGAGACCCCAGCCCTCAAGACAGCCGTCCTCGCCGGACTGCTGGGGGGTATAAGCGAGGAGCGGGTCAACCTTGTTAATGCCAATAAGATCGCTGCCCAGCGGGGGCTGAAGATCATCGAGGAGAAGGTGGTGGAATGTGAGAACTATGCCAGCCTGATCACGGTCGAGGTGGCCACCAGTGCCGGCGCCACCATCGTAGCCGGCACAGTAATGCGGGGCCAAACTCATATTGTTCGGGTTAATGAGTACTGGCTTGACGTGGCGTCCACCGGAGGCTATTTCCTGTTCAGCGACCATCGGGATCGTCCCGGGATGATCGGAACCGTGGGCATGGTCACCGGCAACGCCGATATCAACATCAGCTCCATGCAGCTGAGCCGGCTCAAACCCCGAGGCCAGGCATTGATGGTGCTGGCACTTGACGAGCCCCTCACCGAGGAGCAGAGGCAGCAGATCCTGGCCATCCCCGATATCTATACTGCCAAGGTGGTAAAGCTGTAGAGGCCGGCTTCAAGCTAGAGCTCAGCCTCAAGGCGATTGATGACCAGCCCGGTAGGAGGCTTGGGGTAGAAATACGTTGACTTGGGATGGGCCCTGTCCCCGGCATCGGCGATGGCCTTCACGCTCCTCACCCCTATGGGATTCAACAGGAACAGCAGCTGGTACTCCTCAGCCATCACCCGCCTCAGGGCATCAACCTCATCTGAGCTATAGGCCAGTACGGCTTGCCTGTCCTCTTCCCGGTCGCTGATGCCCAGCATTCCCCCCAGCACCACGTGCTCCAGCACGCTAACGTCCAGCCTGCGATATGCCCGGCAGTGTTCACCGGGCATCATATGCTGTATCCGGGCGCTATCGGGCAGGGTGAGGCGGAAAAGATGCTCCGGGTCCAGCCCAAAAAGCCCGATAACAATCTCGTTTTCATTCTCAGCGCTCAGCGCATCGGCCCACCTGGGGTTATCGACTCCGGCTAAGGGAAGGGCCTTGAGCTCAAAGAATGCCTCCAGCTCGTTCTTTAAGCCGGCCACAGTTGACTGGGGAATACCCTGGACCAGGCGATGCAGGGGAAGGATAAGGAGCCCGGGGTCGGAGATATCCACCAGGGTCATCATCACAAAATCGAAGGCCTGGTTCCCCGTGCTCCCCGGATGGGAGGTATGCTGCTCCCGCCTATAGGCGAGCGCTGTCTCATAGCGATGGTGTCCATCGGCGATGTAGATGGGCTTATCGGCCAGGATGCCGGCCACCTGATGAATGACCTCCGGTTGGGTGACAGCCCAAACCTCATGGCTTTGGCCCTGGCTATCGGTCATGCTCACCAGGGGGCCGGCCCGCTCCTCGCGAGCCAGGAGGGAGGCGACTTTGCGCTCTGGATCATCGTAAAGGCCAAAGACAGGGCTCAAGTTGGCTTTGCAGGCCCGCAGCAGGTTTAAGCGGTCGTCCTTGGCTGCGGCAAGGGTACACTCATGGGGCCGAATGCCCCCCCGTTCCCACTCCTCCAGCCTGACGCGGGCCATTATGCCCTGCCGTTTTTTGCGCTCGCCCCTATAGCTGAAATAGTGGTTGTGAAGGTAAAGCGCTGGCTCATCATCGGCCTGGAGAATACCCAGGCTGAGCCAGTCCTGGAGGCTGGCCGCCGCCCGCGTATATTTGTTATCTCCGGGCCCATCCCCCGGCAGCTCCTGGCCACGTTCCAGGTGTATGATATTGCAATCGCTCCTCTGGCAGCAGGCCTGCTGCTCCTCGGGGGAGATAACATCGTAGGGGGGGCAGAGGACCGCGGCTAAATCCTTGACCAGCTTTTGATTGTAGCGTACTCCCCGAAAAGGCCTGATCTCAGCCATACCTTCTCCAATTGATATTCTGGGCGGAAGCAGATATAGTCTACCCCAACGCAGGCCGAGGCGCAAGCGCCGGCGCCTCCTTTTCCGACTGAGACAGCTGTGCTATACTAGCCTGGAACCTTGAAGCGGGTGATTCCAATGGGGGGTATGGCTGAGGCAGAGCAAAGGATAGAGGAATTGCGCTCCCAAATAGACTATCACAACCATCGCTATCATGTGCTGGATAGCCCGGAGATAAGCGATGCCGAGTACGATGAGCTGATGAGGGAGCTGAAGCGGCTCGAGGCGGAGCATCCTGAGCTCATCACCCCGGACTCGCCCACGCAGCGGGTCGGGGCCGCCCCGGTGGAGGCCGTTGGCGCTGTCGAGCACCCCAGCCCCCTGCTCAGCCTGGCCAATGCCTTCTCCTTCAAGGAACT
>JAUVWM010000038.1 GCA_030604105.1 Dehalococcoidaceae bacterium | reverse complement strand
TGAGTGTTGGCTTTGTCGCCGCAGGTGTTATAGACATGTTCGAGCGCGACAAGACGCCGGCGCTGTTCTACTTCGCCTTTCAGCCAGACCTCTGGCAAGAGGCGGATATGTTTTTCTCCTTTGGCTTCCAGCCGGCTAACAGCCTCACCGGCCTCGTCAGGTGGATCCTGGAGGACTGGGAGGCCTCAGGTAAAACGGGGAGGCCCAAGCTGGGCTACCTGCACTGGGACATGACCCACGGGACCGCGCCGCTGGACATCGGTATCGACAATTGGTCGGAGGAGCACGGGGTTGACTTCGTCAGTAGGAGCTACAGAGCCATGCCCCTGGACTTGCGTCCCTCTATCCTAGGCATGGAGGATGATGGAGTGGATTACCTCTTCCTCCAGGGCGTGGTAGGGGATGCAGCCGTGCTGGTAAGGGATGCCCGCGCCGCAGGCCTATGGGATGGCGACATGAAGTTCATTATCGACCCCACCGTTGACGCCCGTACTGCCTTGCTGCCAATTGTTGGGGAAGATGCCGAAGGCCTCTACCAGCTCGCTAACAACGAGCCGTGGACATCCGGGCCAACTGATGCCCTCAGAAAACAAGAGGAGATCCGCGAGTGGGCGGGGCATACCCCCACGTGGGTAAACATAGGAGCCAATTCTGCTTGGATGGAGGTCCTCAAAGCCACGGTAAGACAGGCGGTGGCCGATGTTGGCTATGAGAACCTCAACGGCGAGGCGATGTACAATGCCCTGCTGAAGCTAGGGCCTATGGATAGCAACCTTACCGGCTTCAAGCTCACGGGCTGGGGACCGGACAAGAAAATAGCTCAATCGGGCATAATTATGACCCAGTACAAGAGGTGGACGCCCGACTCTGGGATTGCGACGCCCCCTGATGAAGTACCTATAGTGCAGGTTGCCATCAGCGATTGGGTAGAGACCACCAACCTCTTCGAAGGAGAGTGATGAGGGCGGGCTCGCAATGACGGTGACTGCATCGTCACTATCTCGGGCATAAGTAACATCGGCTTAGGCCCTCTACCGGGCACCGACCGGTAGAGGGCCTTATGTTTGTCCTGCGGGCAGCACAGCGTTGACAGCCAGCTTGCGCTATTGCTCCACCTATCTCAAGGCGTACCGGCCTGGTCACCTGGAGGTGGGTGCTGGCATGAAACACACCGGACATTAGCCCTGCTTGCCCGTCTGCCCCGTCAGTGTTAAAATCTGAATGCGGGGAGAGGTGTCCGAGTGGTTGATGGTGCCGCTCTCGAAAAGCGGTGGGCAATTAATTGCCTCGTGGGTTCGAATCCCACCCTCTCCGCCAGCTGGAGAGGTGCTGGAGTGGACGATCAGGCGCGCCTGGAGAGCGCGTGGACAGCAATGTCCCGTGGGTTCGAATCCCACCCTCTCCGCCAGATGGCCTTTGCCCCCCTGCCGTAATTAAGACTGCCCCCTGCCCATCTTTTGCCTTCCAGCCGTTGAGCCAGTCCCTACTTTGTTTACCCTGGCGCCTACCTGTGCCGACGGACTAAAAATTCGGGCCAGTCCATGCACAGTCCAACCGTCAAAATCACTAAGACTGTCAACAGTCCGTTTCCTGCACATCTGGAACAGGAATAAAAATCCGTCTGGACTATTGACAGTCTGCTTAAAATATGCTTAAATTTACGCATTGGACTTAATATCTATTCTCAGTCCGCGAGGAAGAAGATGAGTGACAACCCGAATTCCCGAGACCAGCGTCCCATTCCACCCTATGGTCCCACCAGAAGCACAATGCGGGGGATCGAGCTCCTGGGGAGGATAACCCCAGCCAAGGTTGATAGCGCTCTTCTCCGCGCTCACCGGGTTGCTCCCGGCAACGAGTATAAAGTGGTGGCGGCGCTAAAGTTCCTCGGCCTCATTGACGCTGAGGGGAGGCCGACAGAGCGCATCCGCCTGCTCAAGGCTCGCGGGCCGGTGTTTGCCCTGGGCCTCCAGGAGATGCTGCGCCACGCCTACGGCGATATCTTTGCCCGCCTCAACCTCAAGGAGGCTAACCGGGAGCAGCTTTATAACTACTTTGTCACCGAGGAGGGGCTGGGGGCGGAGATGGCAGCCAAGGCGGCCCGCGTCTTTGAGGCTCTATGTCGCCTGGCCCAGATTGAGCTGTCCCCCCAATTCGATGAGAAGCGGCCGGCGTCTTCGGCGAAAGTGACCAGGGGGAGGCCCAGGGTCTCTTCCAGGAAACGGCTGCAGCGCCGGGGGGGTATGCCAACCCGCTCCCAGGGCCTGGGCGCCGCCCCGGCTTTCCCTCTGGTCTTTGCCCTCACCCCGGAGGTGGCGGATATGGAGCTGGACCGGCTGGTAGAGCTCTTGCGCAAGATGAGGCTGGCCATACGCCGCTCCTCGGTCGAAGAGGGGTGATTGTAGTGCCTTTGCCAGTTGTGCTAGAATGGTTGGGTTTAAGGGGCGGGGATGAACGACGTTAAATACTGGGTAGGCTTTAACTTTATATCGGGAATTGGGCGGGCCAGGTTCTCGCAGCTTGAGCGGTACTTCGGCGATCTGAGGCAGGCCTGGGAGGCTCCGGCCGGCGAATTGAGATCCGCGGGATTGGACTCCCGGTCGGTGGAGGCCGTTCTAGACCGGCGCCCCAAGATATGTCTTGAGGCTGAGATGGAGAAGCTGGAGCGCTGCCGGGTACAGGTGCTCACCTGGAACGACCCCGCCTATCCCGCAAGGCTTAAGGAGATATATGAGCGCCCGCCGGTGCTTTATGTCAGGGGCGGCCTATCGCCTGAGGATGAGTGGTGTCTGGCGGTGGTGGGCACACGCCGGGCCACAGTCTATGGCAAGCAGGTAACGGAGGAGATCGTGGCCGACCTGGCCCAGCATAAGATAACCATCGTCAGCGGCTTGGCCCGGGGGATTGACTCCGTGGCCCATCGTTCCGCTCTGAGGGCTGGGGGAAGGACCATCGCTATCTTTGCCTGTGGGCTGGACATGGTTTACCCCAGCGAGCATGCCGGGCTGGCACGTGAGATCCAGGATCATGGCGCTCTGCTAAGCGATTATCCCCTGGGCACTTCACCCAGGGCCGAGAACTTCCCCCGCCGCAATCGCATTATGAGCGGGCTCAGCCTGGGGGTATTGGTTGTTGAGGCCGGTGACAGGAGTGGCGCTCACCATACAGTGGGCTGGGCGCTGGAGCAGAACCGCGAGGTCTTCGCCATTCCCGGCTCTATCCTGTCCCCGGCCAGCAGAGGGACCAATCGCCTCATTCAAGAGGGGGCCAAGCTGGTTGCAAGCTGTGCTGACGTGCTGGAGGAACTGAATCTGACCGCGGCCTGTCAACAGCTGGAGATGAAGGAGGTCTTGCCTCCTTCCGAGACTGAATCTCTGCTTTTGAGGCAGCTCTCGACGCAGCCAGCCCACATCGATGAGGTCTGTCGCCACAGTGGCCTGCCCATCTCGGTGGTGAGCAGCGCCCTGACCATGATGGAGCTGAAGGGGATGGTGGCACAGGTGGGCGCTATGAATTATGTTCTCGCCCGGGAGATGAGGGCGGAATATAGGGTTAGAGTGGAGTAAACATGGCGAAGAAGAAGCTGGTTATTGTGGAGTCCCCGGCCAAGGCCAGGACGCTGGGCCAGATCCTGGGAAGCGGCTACACTATCAAGGCCTCCTTGGGACATGTGCGGGACCTGCCCAAGAGTCACCTGGGGATCGATGTCGAGGGGGACTTCACCCCCAAGTACCTGGTTCCCAAGGAGAAGGCCAAGGTGGTGCGCGGGCTGAAAGAGGCAGCCAAAGGCGCCTCTGCGGTATATCTGGCTACCGATCCCGACCGGGAGGGTGAGGCCATCTCTTGGCACCTGGTTGAGGCTGTGGGGCTGGATAGGCTGCCGGTGCGCCGTGTGGTCTTCCACGAGATCACCAGAAAGGCGGTGGAGCAGGCTTTCCAGCGTCCGCACTCCATCGATATGCGCCTGGTTGACGCCCAGCAGGCACGGCGCATACTCGATAGGCTGGTGGGCTACAAGCTCAGCCCCCTGCTCTGGCAGAAGGTGAGGGGCAGGCTCTCCGCGGGCAGAGTTCAATCGGTGGCATTGAGGATGATCACTGACCGGAAACGGGAGATTCGGGAATTCATGCCGGTGGAGTCCTGGACCATTGAGGCTGAGTTGACCAAAGCTGAATCGGCGAGCTTCAGAGCCTTGCTGCTGGGCCTTATCGACGGCACCAAGCTGACCTTCTCCAGCCAGGAAGAGACGGAGAAAGTCACCTCTGAGCTGGAGAAGGCCCGTTACCTGGTGGCCGAGGTGCGCACCAAGGAGACATCCCGCAATCCAGCGCCACCTTTCATAACCAGTAGTTTGCAGCAAGAGGCCTCGCGTAAACTTCGCTTCACTGCTGAGCATACCATGGCCATCGCGCAGCAGCTCTATGAAGGCTTAGCCGTGGGCAAAGAGGGTGTGGTTGGCCTTATCACCTATATGCGCACCGATTCCACCCGCGTCGCCGCCTCAGCCGTGGCCGAGACCAGGGATTTCATCGGCAAGAATTATGGCGCTGAGTTTCTTCCCCCACGGCCCAGGCTCTTCTCCCGCAAGGTGAAAGGGGCCCAGGAAGCCCACGAGGCCATCCGTCCCACCGGGATATGGCGGGAGCCAGCATCCATCAAGCCACGCCTCACTGGCGACCAATTCAGGCTTTACGAGCTTATTTGGCGGCGCATGCTCGCCAGCCAGATGTCCTCCGCCTTGGTGGAGACTACCTCTGTAGACATCGAGGCCAGAGGCCCCGACTCAAGATATCTGCTGCGGGCCACCAGCTCGACGGTCAAGTTCCCCGGGTTTACCGTCCTCTATAGCGAGGGGAGGGATGAGGCTGAAGAGGAGCCAGCAAAGCTCCTCCCTGAGCTGGCCAAGGGCAATCCTCTGGATCTGCGAGGCCTTTTCCCGGAGCAACACTTTACCCAGCCTCAGCCGAGGTATACCGAGGCAACCCTGATCAAAGCCCTGGAGGAGAACGGCATCGGGCGGCCCAGCACCTACGCCCCTATCCTGTCCGTAGTTCAGGCCCGGGGCTATGTCCAGAAGGTCGATGGCAGGTTTCATCCCCTTCAGATTGGTCTTATTGTCAATGACCTGCTCACCGAGCATTTCCCCGACATCGTGGACCTGGGGTTCACTGCCCAGATGGAGAGGCAGCTGGACGAGATAGCTCGAGGCAAACAGGAGCGGGCGTCGGTGCTTCAAGATTTCTACATTCCCTTTGAGAGGAGCCTATCAGAAGCCGCAACGCGGATCGAGAAGGTCAAGGTGCCTGACGAGCCCTCGGATGAGGTCTGCCCCAGTTGTGGCAAGCCCATGGTGGTCAAGCTGGGACGCTACGGCAAATTCCTGGCCTGTAGCGGTTATCCCCAATGCAAAACCACCAGGCCATTCCTGATCAAGGTCGGCGTCCCCTGCCCCCAATGCGGCGGTGAGGTGGTGAAAAGGCTTAGCCGAAAGAAGCGTACCTTTTATGGATGCGCCAATTTCCCTCAATGCCGGTTCATCTCCGACCAAAGACCATTGCCTCAGCCCTGCCCCCAATGCGGCGGCCTGGTGACGCAGTATCGACGAAAGTGGGCGAGGTGTCAGAAGTGCGGCTATCAGAGCCAGGCTTCAGGGTTGGAGGCAGAGGCCGTGGGGGTCGCAGCCCAGTCTTGAGAGGGAGAAGAGGTGGAACAGCTGCTGGATAGATACATGCGTTACCTCAAGGTGGAGCGTAATGCCTCGCCCTTCACCGTGCGCAACTACAGAAGCGATTTGCTCGATTTTCTCGGCTACCTCAGAGAGCAGAAAGTGGCAGTGACCGGGGAGGTTGACCGTCTCGTCTTGCGCCGCTACCTGGCGCTTCTCCTGGACCGAAAACTGGTCAAGGCAAGCATTGCCCGCAGGCTGAGCGCCATCCGCTCCTTCTACCGCTACCTAATTCGGGAGAAGGTGGTTTCCTCAAACCCGTTGGCCACCACCTCCTCGCCCAAGCTGGAGAGGCGCTTGCCTGCCTTTCTCTCCGCCCAGGAGATGAGCCGCCTCCTCGCAGCACCTGATATCTCCACCCCCCAGGGACAGCGGGATAAGGCCCTTCTGGAACTGCTCTATGCCTCCGGGTTGCGGCTGAGCGAGATCGTCAGGCTGAATTTGGCCCAGCTCAATCTCGGAGCCCGCGAGGCCCGTGTCTGGGGCAAAGGGTCCAAGGAGAGGGTGGTGCTCATGGGCAGGCCGGCCGTTGCTGCTCTGGAGCTCTATCTTGCCCAGGGTCGCCCCAGGCTCCTGGGAGGAGGCAGGACAGATGCCCTGTTCGTAAACCGCGATGGGCGGAGGTTGGCGGAGAGGAGGGTTCAACTCATCCTGAAAGAGTATGCCCGCCAGATCGGGCTGGAGAAAAGGGTCTATCCTCACCTGCTGCGCCATACTTTTGCCACCCATCTCTTGGATGGAGGGGCTGACCTGCGCGTGGTTCAGGAACTGCTGGGTCATGCCAGTTTAACCTCCACCCAAATCTATACTCATGTCACTCAGAGTCAGGCCCGCAAGGTCTATCTCGCGGCCCACCCCAGGGCACGGGGGGAGGCCGAGGGGCCCTCAGATAGAACATCACCGGGGGAAGACGATGAAGATACTGGTTATTCACGGACCTAACCTGAATATGTTGGGCAAGCGTGATCCGACACTCTATGGCAGCCAGCCCCTGGCCGAGATCAACGCCCTGCTCGAGAGGCGAGCCCAGGAGCTGGGAGTCGATGTGGTCCCTTTTCAGTCGAATAGCGAGGGCGCCCTCATCGACTTTATCCAGAGCCAGGCAGCCCAGGCAGCCGGCATCGTGATCAATCCCGGGGCCCTTACCCACTACGGCCTTTGCCTGCGCGACGCCCTGGCTGATAGCGCCCTCCCCGTCATCGAGGTTCATCTCTCCAATATCTACGCCCGGGAGGAGTGGCGGCACAAGTCGGTGATAGCCCCCGTTGCCCGGGGGCAGATCAGCGGGCTGGGATGGAGGGGGTATATCGCTGCCCTGGAGATACTGGTAGCGGAGTCGAAATGAGCCGTCGCCTTGAAAAACTGCGCCACAAGCTGGCAGAGAGTGAGCTTGACGGCATCTTCATCTCCCAGCCGGAAAGTCGCCGCTATCTCAGTGGCTTTACCGGTTCAGCCGGGTTTCTCCTTATCTCACAGGAAAGCGCTATCCTGGCCACTGACTTTCGCTACCTGGAGCAGGCCCAAGGGGAAGCACCTGATTTCCAGGTCGTCAGCCTAAAAAATGAGCCGGCGGAGTGGTTCCCGCAACTGGCCTCTGAGATAAGGGCGAAAAGGCTTGGCTTCGAAGCTGGCCACCTCTCCTTCGCCGTTTATCGCCAGCTAACCGAAACGGTAAATAAGATGTCCCAAAACCAGCTTCAGTTCCTCCCCGCCGAGGGATTGGTAGAGGAGCTTCGAGCGGTGAAGGAGGAGGCGGAGCTGGAGCTTATCGCTGAGGCGGTGAAGCTAGCCGATGCCGCTTTCGAGCATGTCCTGGCTATAATCCGCCCCGGGATGAGGGAGAGAGAGGTGGCCTGGGAGCTGGAGAAATTCCTGCGGGAGGCAGGCAGCGAGCCCGTTACCTTCCAACCCATCGTGGCCTCCGGTCCCAATTCTGCACTACCCCATGCCACGGCCTCGGAGCGCCCCCTGGCCGTCGGCGAGCCGGTGGTGATCGATATTGGGGCCCGGGTGGGGGGCTACTCCAGCGACCTGAGCCGTACCCTGTGCCTGGGCCAGGCTGATAGGACCTTCACCAGGATCTACGATGTCGTTCTCGGGGCCCAGCTTACCGCTCTGGCCACTATCGAGGCGGGTCTGAGCGGCGACCAGGCCGACCAGCTGGCAAGAACAGTCATCGAACAGGCGGGCTATGGGGATGCCTTTGGACACGGACTGGGCCATGGCGTTGGCCTGGCAGTTCATGAGGAGCCGCGGCTTGGTCCCAACTCAGCCGGCCTCCTGGCTGAGGGCATGGTGTTCACCATTGAGCCAGCCATCTATCTCAAGGGTTGGGGTGGCGTTAGACTCGAGGATGTGGTGGTGATGGAGGATGGGAGGGCCAGGGTCCTTAGCAAAGCCACTAAGGTGGGACAGCTAGGAGGAGAAGGATGATCAGCACCAGCGAGCTCAGAAAGGGCATCACCATTGAACTGGAAGGAGAGCTGTATCACGTCCTCGATTACCAGCACCTGAAATTGGGCCGGGGCTCAGCCCAGGTCCGGATCAAGCTGCGCCATATGCGCGCTGGACATACCATTGAACGCACCTTCCAAGCGGGCGAGAAGTTTGTCAGGGCACAGCTGGACCATCGCACCATGCAATATCTCTATAGCGATGGTGGCCTGTATTACTTTATGGATGTGGACAGCTTTGAGCAGTTCACCCTGGGGGCTTCGCTGCTGGGCGATGCCCTTAGCTATATTAAAGAGGGCATGTCCCTGGATGTGGCGATATATGGAGATGAGCCGGTGGGGGTGGAGCTGCCCCTTGCCGTTGAGCTTAGGGTTAATGAAACTGGCCCCGGTTTCAAAGGGAATACGGCCACCGCGGGCAACAAGCCAGCTATCTTGGAAACCGGCATCACGGTTCAGGTCCCCGTCTTTGTCAACACCGGGGATGTTATCAAGGTTGACACCCGCGACGGGAGCTATCTGGAAAGGGTCAGCTAGCGGCGGGAGACAGGACACATGGGTGAATGCGGTAGACCTCGATGTTAAGGGCTGACCTTCATATCCATACCGCCGATTCCATGGACTCCACCACCTCGATTGAGCAGGTTATGGCTCGTTGTCTTGAGATTGGAATCGACTGTGTTGCCGTAACCGACCACGGTGCCGTCGCCAATGCCTTGAGGTTGAAGAGCATGGCTCCCTTCTCGGTGATCGTAGGCGAGGAAATTTTAACCCCCCATGGTGAGATAATGGGACTGTTCCTCACCGAGAGGGTCCCCTCCCCCCTCCCGGCCCAAGAGGCGGTGGCCCGGATCAAGGCACAGGGGGGCCTGGTTTGTATCCCCCACCCCTTCGACCGCCTGCGTGGCTCAGCCCTGGGGGGCCGGATGGTGGAGATGCTGCTGCCTGAGATCGACATCATCGAGGCCTTCAACTCGCGTACTCATTTGCTCCGTGACCTGGCTCTGGCTTTGAGCTTTGCTCAAAGCCATGGACTTGCCGCCAGTGCCGGCAGCGATGCCCATACCCTCGGTGAGATTGGCCGCGCCTATGTGGAGATGCCGGGATTTAACGGCCGAGACGAGTTTCTGCAGTCTTTGGCCCAGGGCAGGATAGTCGGGCGCCGGTCAAGCCCTTTGGTGCATCTCTCCGGGCTGAGGGCCAGGCTGATGAAGAGACTGAGGAGAGCGTGACCCGTGTTCCGTATCGGTTGGTTCTCCACTGGCAGAGATAAGGCGGCCCGGGAACTACTGAAAACCGTGCAGCGCAGCATCGCGCGCGGCCAGATAAAGGCCGAGATCGCCTTTGCCTTCAGCAACCGGGAGCCGGGCGAAGCCAGGGAGAGCGATCTTTTCTTTGAACTGGTCAAGGAGCATCGTATCCCACTGATCTGCCTTTCCTCCAACAAGTTCCGTGCCCGGCGGCCAGATAAAGCCTCATGGCGGCAAGAGTATGATAGAGAGGTGATGAAGTCCATCGAAGGGGAAATGGGCTTTCATCCCGATCTCTGCGTCCTCGCCGGATATATGCTCATCGTGGGCGAGGAGATGTGCCGAGAATACCCCATGCTTAACCTCCACCCCGCCGTCCCGGGCGGCCCCGCCGGCACCTGGCAGGAGGTGGTCTGGAGGCTGATTGAGAGCCGGGCCCAAGAGGCGGGGGCGATGATGCATGTGGTGACCCCGGAGCTGGATAAAGGGCCGCCAGCCACCTATTGCACCTTTTCCCTGAGGGGTGAGCCCTTCGATAGGCACTGGGGGGAGATGGGGGGACGACCTATCGAAAGCGTTAAGAGCCAGCGGGGCGAGAAAGACCCCCTCTTTCGGCTCATTCGCCAGCACGAGCTGGCCAGGGAGTTTCCCCTGATCGTGGCCACCCTCAAGGCCTTTGCCGAAGGCCGGATCAGGATAGAGCTGGGAAAGATAGTCGATGCTGAGGGGAGGCCCGTCGCTGGCTATGACCTCAGCGCAGAGATAGATGAGATGCTGAAGAGAGAGCCATGAATTGCATCTGCTTTGATCTGGAGGGGCCGCTATCGCCCCAGGATAATGCCTATGAGCTGATGAAGCGCTTCCCTCATGGGGACGAGGTCTTCGAGGTTATCAGCCGCTACGACGACCTTCTCACCCTGGAGGGGAGGCCAGGCTATGAGCCTGGGGATACCTTGGCTCTCATCGTCCCCTTCTTAGTCTACCATGATATCTCTGAGGCGAGCATCACCGGGCTGGCAGAGGAGGCCAGTTTGACCCCCGGAGCCCGGGAGCTCGTTGCTGGGCTGCGCTCTCGGGCCTGGAGGGTGTTTTGCATCAGTACAAGCTATGAGCAATATGCCCGGCGTATCACGCAGCGGGTGGGGATTCCAGCCCAAAACGTCGCCTGTACCCTGTTTCCTCTGGATAGCTGCCGTGCGGCATTATGTAAAGAAGGCTTGTCCGTGGTGCGGCAGGTGGAGCAGGATATTTTGGGAATGCGCCCCGACTCAGACGATGACAGGATAAAAGAGCGCCTGGACCGTTTCTTTTGGACAGAGCTGCCCCCGACCGATGTCGGGGCGATGGTGACGGGGGTAAAG
>JAUVWM010000032.1 GCA_030604105.1 Dehalococcoidaceae bacterium | reverse complement strand
TGACGGTGATAGGCAAAGACGGCGCCCATGCCCAGGATCTCGGTGTGAGTGTTGATGGCCTCCTTCAAAACGAGCATATGGTCAGGCGACATTTCGGCCATCTCCTGGGCCATCTTCCAGACCTCCTCCTCCAACTGATCAGCAGGGACCGCCATGTTCACCAGCCCGATCCTCTCCGCCTCCCTGCCGGTGATGAGCCGCGAGGTCATGAGCAGTTCCTTGGCCTTTCTTGGCCCCAGGAACCATATCCACAGCGGCATGCTGGTGACGCTGGCGCCACGAGCAAAGCGCACGCCGGGGTGTCCCAGGATGGCATCCTCGGCGGCGATGGCCACATCGCAGCACATCTGCAGATAGCAGCCCCCGGCGAGGCAGTGACCCTGCACCTGGGCGATCACGGGCTTGGTCAGGTTCATGATCCTCAGATAGCGCTGGCTAACGCCGCGCAGCGTCCTCAGAGCATTGCCCGCCGTCCAGCGGTCATATCCCTGGGGGACTGAGGTGTACGGGCTGCCGGTGAGATCGTATCCGGCGCTGAAGGCCTTGCCCGCGCCGGCCAGGATGACCACCCTGACCTCCGGGTCACTGTCTGCCTGGTCAAAGGCAGCATCCAGGTCCCGCAGCAGGGCGTGATTGAGGGCATTCCTCTTCTCGGGCCGGTTCATGGTGATCCTGGCGATGTGATCCCGGACTTCATAGAGCACGGTTTCCAAGTTCATAGCCCCTCCTCTCTTATTGGGTGGCCAGGTCGCTCGGCCCGCATTGTCGCACTGCGCTGCCACCTCAGCCAGACGTTGAGCGGGCCAAGACCCCCTGATTGTACTAGTTTCGCCTTCCGGCTGCAATCCGCCCGCGTGCGAGAGCGGGCTGCCTGTTGACCGGCCTCAGGGTCGATGCTACAATGGCAGCGACTGAGCCCCCACAGGCCCAGTCGACGGAGCAAGCGATGAGACTACTGGAGCCGATCACTATTCGGGGTATGCAGCTCAGAAACAGGATCGTGATGCCTGCCATGCAGGTCTTCATCGGAGTCAGGGGGCGGCGGGCTCGGGCCTACTATACGGAGCGCGCCCGGGGAGGCGTAGCCGCCGTTATCGTGGCCCCCATATCGGTGGACCTCTTTGTCCGCGACGAGGCCTGGGGACAACCGGGAGCTGTAGCCTCCTTCGTAGACGGGCTTCGCCCCCTTACCGCCGCAGTGCACGAGGCCGGCGGGAAGCTGGGGCTGCAGCTATGGCACGGCAACCGGTTCCCGGCGGGAATGGGGGAGGCGGTCGATAGCTCCAATGCGGATAGCCCCGGCGAGCGGGTAGCCCCCTCAGCCAGAGATGACATGCGCCAGCTCAGCGTGGACGAGATCGGCTCCATAGTCTCACAGTTCGCCACCGCCACGCTCAGGTGCCAGGAAGCGGGGTTCGATTTCGTGGAGCTTCACGGGGCGCATGGCTATTTGCCCTGTCAGTTCTTTTCACCGATCGACAATCAGCGCACAGACGGGTATGGCGGCGACCTCTCTCGAAGAATGCGCTTCGGGCTGGAATGCGTGGCGGCGGTGCGGGGAGCGGTGGGCGACGATTACCCGCTGTTTTTCCGCCTGGCGACTGAGGAGAAGAGACCTGGAGGCATAGCCCTGGCCGATAGCATCGAGTATGCGCTCGAGCTGGAGAGGGCCGGGGTTGACGCGCTCAATGTTTCCATAGGGGCCGCTGATTTCTCCGACTGGGTGCCGCCCAAGAAGTTCCCCGAGGGCACCTTTGTCCCGCAAGCGGCAGCCATCAAGCGCAAAGTACATGTGCCGGTGATCGCTGTGGGACGGATCCATCGAGCGGAGCTGGCCGAGTCTATCCTGGCTGAGGGAAAAGCAGACCTGATAGCCATGGGACGGCAATTGATCGCCGATCCCTTCTGGCCCCGAAAGGTGATGGAGGGTCGAACTCAGGAGATAATTGCCTGCGATTCGTGCAATACCAATTGCGTCGCCGACCTGGCCTCCGGCAAGTCGCTGTGCCGGCACAATGAGCGCGCCGGCAAGGAATCGGAAATCCCCCTGCCTCAGGTTTAGCCATCCTCTTGAAACCGCAATCCTTTGGCGTTATACTCAATAGGCCGGGGCACTGAGGGGAAGGTTAGCGCGAAAAGGTCCCCAGGCTTGAGCAATGAGTCATCCTGGAAAGGCAAGGGCAGAAACGGATACCTGCTGGCTCTACCGTTTCTAGCTGTGCACAGGAGGGATTAATGGAGCAAGAGGGTATCCCTACGTGGATAGCTATCTTCGTAGCAATGGCAGTAGTTGTGGCATTCATTATCGTAGGCGCCGTATTCGTCGCTGTCTTGCAAATGACATAGCCTTGCCCTGGAAGGCACCGGTGCCGGGTAGTAAACGACAGGGATGAAGCTGATTTTTGCCTGGGCGGGCTTGTCCTCCGGCCCGATTTGTGTTACCCTACTCTACAGGGGGTGGTAACAAAAAAATAAACAGGAGGTGCGGTGAGGGAACAACTTCGTGAAGTTCTCGCCCCATTTAAAGGGGAGAGGGGCGCAGTTATCCCTATCCTGCAAAAGGCGCAAGACGAGTTGGGCTATCTCCCAGAGGAAGCGATAAAGGAGATCGCCCGTTTTTTGCGCACCTCGGAGAGCGAGCTCTACGGGATAGCCACGTTTTATGCCCAGTTTCGCTTCACGAGCCCCGGCGAGCATGCGCTCAAGGTCTGTCTGGGCACCGCCTGCCACGTGCGCGGGGGAGCGCGTATCCTGGACACCGTCGAGCGGGAGCTCGAGGTTGAACCAGGGGAAACTACCTCCGACTACAAGTTCAGCCTGGAGCGGGTGGCCTGCTTTGGCTGCTGTGCTCTGGCCCCGGTGATAGTGGTCGACAAGACCGTCTACAGCAAGATGACCCCATCCAAGGTGACACAGGTTCTGGACTCCTATCGGTAGAGAAGACTGCCCCAAAGGGAGAAAAAAGGATGACCTTCGCCGAGATAAGGGAGCGGGCGGTGGCGGAGTGGGAGGTCATGGAGCGCAGCGGGAAGCCACGCATCCTGGTTGGCGCTGCCACCTGCGGGCGCTCTGCGGGCGCGCTGGATGTGCTGCAAACGATCAATGCTGAGCTCGCCAAGCGCAATCTGGATGCTACCGTCATCCAGGTAGGCTGTATTGGGCTGTGCTACATCGAGCCCATAGTGGAGATAGCCAAACCCGACCGGCCCCGCATCTTTTACAGTGGCGTCAATGCCGACATCGCCGTCCAGCTCATCGAGGACTATCTCGTGAACGATAACCCGCGCCCCGACCTCGCCCTGGGCGCGCTGGGAGAGGGCTCGCTGGACGGCGTGCCCCAGTTATTCGATCTGCCCATGCTCCAGCCCCAGGTGCGCGTTACGCTACGTAACTGTGGCTTCATCGACCCGGAGGACACCAACCACTACGTCGTCCGTGGCGGCTACAGCGGCCTGGCGCGTGCGCTCCAGATGACCCCTGAGCAGGTGATCGAGGAGATGAAAAAGTCAGGGCTGCGGGGCAGAGGTGGCGCTGGCTTCCCCACCGGCACCAAGTGGGAGTTCTGCCATCGCGCTGTGGGCACCCCCAAATATCTCATCTGCAACGCCGACGAGGGAGACCCCGGTGCCTTTATGGACCGCTCCGTTCTGGAGGGCGACCCCCATGCCGTGCTCGAGGGAATGCTCATCGCCGCCTACGCTATCGGCGCCTCCGAAGGCTATATCTACTGCCGCGCCGAGTACCCGCTGGCGCTGGAGCGGCTGGACATCGCGCTGCGCCAGATGAAGGAGCTTGGCCTTCTGGGCGATAATATCCTGGGCTCCGACTTCAGCTTCCACATCAAGGTCAAGGAGGGTGCCGGTGCCTTTGTCTGCGGCGAGGAGACCGCGCTCATGGCCTCCATCGAGGGCAAGCGGGGCATGCCCCGACCCCGTCCCCCCTTCCCCGCCCAGTCAGGGCTATGGGGCAAGCCCACCAATATCAACAACGTGGAGACCCTGGCCAACGTCTCCGCCATCCTGGAGCGGGGTGGAGACTGGTACGCCGGCTACGGCACGGAGAAGAGCAAGGGGACCAAGACCTTCGCCCTGGCGGGCAAGGTGACCCGCACCGGCCTCATCGAGGTGCCCATGGGCATCCCGCTGCGCCAGATCATCTACGACATCGGCGGCGGCATCGTCGGCGACAAGGCATTCAAGGCGGTGCAGACCGGCGGCCCCTCAGGCGGTTGCCTCGCCACCGATCTTCTCGATATCTCGGTGGACTACGAATCGCTCACCGCAGCCGGCTCCATCATGGGCTCCGGGGGCATGATCGTGCTCGACGAGGAGTCCTGCGTGGTGGATGTGGCGCGCTATTTCCTGGACTTCACGCAGAAGGAGTCCTGCGGCAAATGTGTGCCCTGCCGCGTGGGCACCAAGCAGATGCTGGACATCCTCACGCGCATCACACGGGGACAGGGGCAGCCGGGCGACATGGATTTGCTGCTCAGCCTGGGGCAGACAGTGAATCAAGGCTCGCTATGTGCGCTCGGCGGCACAGCGCCCAACCCGGTGCTCACCACCATCCGCTATTTCCGCCATGAGTACGAGGCCCATATCAACCAGAAGCGCTGCCCGGCCCTGGTGTGCCTCGACCTGATCACGTTCTACATCCTGCCGGATAAATGCCAGGCTTGTATGATCTGCCAGCGCAGCTGCCCGGTGGACGCCATCAAGGGGGGCAAGAAGCTGATCCACGTCATCGACCAGAGCAAGTGTGTCAAGTGCGCCACCTGCTACGAGGTGTGTCCCGAGCGCTTCAGCGCCATAGTCAAGGTCTCCGGGGAGACCATCGAGGTCCCCGAGGAGCCTATTCCCCTGGGGGCGGAGGAGTAGAATCTCGCTGTCAACGAGGGCCGGATGATGGATATAGCCAAGCTGACCATAGACGGGAAAGAGGTGGAGGTGGAGAGGGGGGCCACCGTGCTCGACGCCGCCGCCAAGGCGGATATTTATATCCCCACCCTGTGCTACCACCCGGACCTGACTCCCTTTGGCGCCTGCCGCCTGTGCCTGGTGGAGATCGAGAACATGAGGGGCTTTCCCCCCTCGTGCACCACCCCGGCCACCGATGGCATGGTGGTGCGCACCAGCACGGAGCAGCTACAGGGGCTGAGGCAGGGCATCATGCAGTTCATCCTCACCGAGCACCCCCACCCCTGCCTCACCTGCCACCGGCTGGAGCACTGCAAGCCCTTCGACATCTGCCTCCGCCACGTGGCGGTCACCGAGCGCTGCGTGCTCTGTCCCAAGAACGAGCGCTGTGAGCTGCAACAGGTGGCCCGATATCTCAAGCTCAGTGAGATCACCCTGCCCTATGAGTCCCGGGAACTCCCCATCGAGCGGGGCGATCCCTTCTTCGACCGGGACTATAACCTGTGCATCCTCTGCGGGCGCTGCGTCCGAATCTGCCAGGAGGTACGTGGGCTGGGGGTGATTGCCTTCACCTTCCGCGGGCATCAGGCGCTGCCCGGCACCGCTTTCGGCCGCTCGCTAAAGGATTCCGACTGCCACTTCTGCGGGGCCTGCGTCGATGTCTGCCCCACCGGCGCCCTCATCGAGAGGGCAGGGCGCTGGTACACCTTGCCCGAGCGCGAGGTGGTCACCACCTGTCCCTACTGCGGCGTGGGCTGCCAGCTAAAGCTGGAGATCAAGGACGAGAGGATCATCAGGGTGATCCCACAGCGTGACAACTCGCCTAACTGGGGACAGGCCTGCGTCAAGGGCAAGTTCGGCCTCGATTTCGTGCACAGCCCGGAAAGGCTGACCAGCCCCCTGATCAAGGAGAACGGCCAGTTCCGCGAGGCCACCTGGGACGAGGCGATGGATATAGTAACCGGCAAGCTCTCCCAGTATCAGCGAGGCACTGAGTTCGCCGCCATCTCCTCCGCCAAGGGCACCAACGAGGAGAACTACCTGGTGCAGAAGCTCGCCCGCGCGGTGATGGGCACCAACCACATAGACCACTGTGCCCGCCTCTGACATTCCCCCACCGTGGCCGGTCTGGCCGCAGTCTTCGGGAGCGGGGCGATGACCAACTCCATCAATGAGATCCGCGATGCGAGCTGCATATTGGCCATCGGCACCAACACCACGGAGGACCACCCCGTGATCGCCCTGGAGATAATGAGCGCGGTGAATAACGGGGCCAAGCTCGTGGTGGCCAACCCGCGTGAGATCGATCTCTGCCGCAGGGCCGACATCTGGCTGCGCCTGCGCCCAGGCACCGACGTGCCCCTGCTCATGGGAATGGCCAGGGTGATCGTGGACGATGGCCTGGCAGATGAGGGATTCATCGGGGAGAGGTGTGAAGGGTTCGAGGCATTCCGGGAGTCGCTCCAGGGCTTCGACCTGGAGAGCGTGGCCCACATAACCGGCATCCCCGCCGAAGATATTGCCCAGGCGGCACGCATATATGCCAGCAACAAGCCCGGCTCCATCCTCTACGGCATGGGGGTCACCCAGCATGCCCACGGCACGGACAATGTGCTTGCGGTTGCCAACCTGGCGCTGGTCACAGGGAACCTGGGCAAGCATGCCTCGGGGGTGAACCCGCTTCGGGGTCAGAATAACGTTCAGGGTGCTTGCGACATGGGCTGCCTGCCCAACGTCTATCCCGGCTACCAGCCAGTGGCCGACGACAAGTTCAAGGAGAAGTTCGAGGCCGCCTGGGGAAGTACCATGTCCACCGAGCCAGGGCTTACCCTCACCGAGATTTTCTCCGCCGCCCACGAGGGCAAGATCAAAGCGATTTATCTTGTCGGCGAGAACCCCGTGCTCAGCGACCCCGATGCCAGCCACGTCAGGGAGAGCCTGGAGAGGCTGGATTTCCTCGTTGTTCAGGACATGTTCCTCAGCGAGACCGCCCAGTTCGCCCATGTGGTGCTGCCCGCAGCCAGCTTTGCCGAAAGGGACGGCACCTTCACCAACACCGAGCGTCGGGTACAGCGGGTGCGTCAGGCGCTTGCCCCGGCAGGCGATAGCCGCCCCGACTGGTGGATCACCTGTCAGATCGCCAAGAGGCTAGGTGGCAGGGGCTTCGACTTCGACCACCCCTCCGAGATCATGGACGAGATCGCGAGGCTGACGCCATCATACGGCGGCATCTCATATCCCCGTCTGGAGCGGGAGGCCCTGCACTGGCCCTGCCCAAGTGCGGAGCATCCGGGGACGCGTATCCTGCACAGCGAAGTCTTTCCCAGGGCCAATGGCAAGGGTAGGTTCACGCCACTGGAGTACAAAGCTCCCGTCGAGCAGCCCGATGCGGCCTACCCCCTGGTGCTCACCACGGGGCGCAGCCTGTTCCACTGGCACACCGGCACCATGACCCGCAAGGTCGAGGGGCTGAACGTGCTCAAGGGCGAGGAGACAGCGCAGCTCAATCCCGCCGATGCCGCCGCCCTGGGCATCACCGAAGGGGAAAAGGTCAAGGTGATCTCGCGACGCGGCGAGGTGGTGGCGCGGCTGGCGGTGACCGAGCAGTCGCCGCCGGGGGTGGTTTTCATGACCTTTCACTTCGCCGAGAGCGCCACCAACCTGCTCACCAACACCGCCCTCGACCCGGTGGCCAAGATGCCCGAGCTCAAAGTGTGTGCCGTAAGGGTGGAAAAGCTCGCCGCCTGAGAGAGCGGGCTATACTTCCCGAAATTCCCCGTCTATGGTACCGCTGCCATCGCCGCCCTGGTGCTCGCCGCCGGGGTAGGCTCCGGTCCCGGCATGGCTATATACTGCCTGGCCAGCACGCTGCAGCACAGCCTCAAGCTCCTCCATCGCTCCCTTTACCTGATAGGCATCACCGCTCTGGAGAGATGAGCGCAGCGCCGCCACCTTGCCCTCGGCCTCGTCTCTGAGGTCGGCAGGTATCTTGTCTCCGACCTCGCGTAAGGTCTTCTCCGCAGTGTAGGCCAGGTTGTCAGCGTGATTCTTGGTCTCCACCTCCTCACGCTGCCGGCGATCTTCCTCGGCATGGAGTTCGGCCTCCCGCACCATGCGGTCGACCTCCTCCCCAGACAGGCCGGAGGTGGCGGTGATGGTTATCTTCTGCTCCCTGCCAGTGCCCTTGTCGTGGGCCGAGACATTGAGGATGCCATTGGCGTCGATGTCGAAGGTGACCTCGATCTGAGGCGTCCCCCTCGGCGCGGACAGGATGCCATCGAGCATGAAGCGCCCGATGGTCTTGTTCTCAGCTGCCATCGGCCGCTCCCCTTGGAGCACATGGATATCCACGCCCGGCTGGTTATCCGCGGCTGTGGTGAACGCCTCGCCCTTCTGGGTGGGGATGGTGGTGTTCCTGGGGATGAGCGGCGTCATCACCCCACCCAGGGTCTCGATGCCCAGGGTCAAGGGAATCACGTCCAGTAGCAGGACGTCCTTGACCTCCCCCTTGAGCACCCCGGCCTGGATGGCAGCTCCTATTGCCACCACCTCGTCAGGGTTGACGCCCTTATGGGGCTCCTTGCCGAAAAGCTCTTTCACCTTGTCCACGACGGCGGGCATCCTGGTTTGGCCGCCAACCAGTATCACCTCGTCGATGCCACTGGGCTCAAGCCCAGCATCGGCCAGGGCCTGCTTCACCGGCGACACCGTCCTCTCGATAAGGTCGGCCACCAGCTGCTCCAGTTTGGCCCGGGTGATGGTCATCGTCAGGTGCCTGGGGCCGCTTGAGTCGGCGGTGATGAACGGCAGGTTGATCTCCGTCTGCATCACAGAGGAGAGCTCGCACTTGGCCTTCTCCGCCGCCTCCTTGAGCCGCTGGAGTGCCATCCGGTCTTGCTTCAGGTCAATGCCCTGCTCCTGTTTGAACTCGCCTACGATCCAGTCGATAATCCTCTGGTCGAAGTCGTCGCCGCCGAGATGGGTGTCGCCACTGGTTGCTTTGACCTGAAAGGTGCCCTCGCCCAGCTCCAGGACGGAGATGTCGAAGGTGCCCCCACCGAGGTCATAGACGGCGATCGTCTGTTCCCCTTTCCTGTCCAGACCGTAGGCCAGAGCGGCAGCGGTGGGCTCATTGATGATCCTGAGCACCTCCAGCCCCGCTATCTTGCCGGCGTCCTTAGTCGCCTGGCGCTGGCTGTCGTTGAAGTAAGCGGGCACGGTGACCACCGCCTGGGTGATTTTCTCCCCCAACTTCATCTCGGCATCCTGCTTCATCTTCTGGAGCGTCATCGCCGAGAGCTCGGGTGGTGAGTAGGCGCGGCCCCCCATCACTACATGAGCATCGCCGTTGGCCGCCTCCTCGATCTTGAACGGCAGGACTTTGATGTCCCGCTGCACCTCGATGTCGCGGTGTTTGCGGCCCATGAGGCGCTTGATGGAGAAAACAGTGCTCTCCGGGTTGGTGACCGCCTGTCGCTTGGCAGGCTGTCCCACATACCGCTCTCCGGTTTTGGCGCTTACCGCTGCCACTGAGGGCGTGATCCGACCACCCTCGCTGTTCTCGATCACCACCGGCTCCCCGGCCTCCATCACTGCCATGCAGGAGTTGGTGGTTCCCAGGTCTATTCCCAATACCTTTGCCATTTCGGTTCCTCCATTTCAATATTCCTAGCTCGCGATGGGCCCGCCCGGTTCACTCCCCTTAGATACAACTACCTGGGCCGGACGAATGACCCTGTCGTGAAACTTATAGCCGTCTCTGAGCACAGCCCTCACTTTATCCTCATCGTGGTCTGAGCTCCCCTCGCAGAACACGGCCTCATGCTCCCAGGGGTCGAAGTCCTTGCCCTCAGCGTCGATCCTCTTGAGCCCCTCTTCCTCCAGGGTTGCCACCAGCTTCCGCTTGATGAGGGCCACACCCCTCACCCAGTCAGCATCCGCCATTCCCTGGGGCACGGTCCCCAGAGCGCGGGCGAAATCGTCCAGGACAGGAAGCAACTTGAGGATGAGCGCGCTGTTGGCAGACCTTGTCTGCTCCTCCCTCTCCCGCTCCACCCGGCGCTTGTAGTTGATGAAATCGGCCTGGAGCCTGTGGAGAGGCTCCTCTTCCCCACCATCTGTCCTCTCAGGTCCTGAAGGCTTCGTCTCACGATTTTCTGCCCGATTTGGCCGCAAGCCGAAGGCATCCTCAAGCCACCCGGGGCCTAAGGGCTGGTTCTCCTCGCTCCATCCTCGGTTGCGCCTATACACAGCTGTCCCCGATTCTGCTCCAGGGCGACATCAGGAGTCATCCCCCTCCCTATCAGGCTCAATATGCGGCAAGCTGGGGAGTTCAAAAAGCATGGATATATCGTCTCCCCGCCACGAATCCGGCCCGTAATTGTTGAACTCCTTTTCTGCGCCACACAGCTTACACACGCCCCTGCTGGTAGGGCCATTGGGGCTGTCGACTATCCAGTAGTGGCGACATTCACCTTTGGCTACAACTTCCTCAGGTGCAGCTTCAACTTTGGTCCTCATCATGAGCCCTCCATCTGCCAACCAAGATATTCTAGGCCCTGGGACAGCCTTTGTATGCGACTTTTGTCTCATTGGGCATGCGATGCTGGTCAAATGCGATGGGATGGGACTAACATGGAGCTAGTAAAACGGCTTGATCCGGGAGTCGATGACTAGGTTATTAGACTATTCAGCTCATGGGGTGGCAATGGTATTGCCAAGAACGGTTAGGAGAAGATTTCATAAGAATACCGTAGTAACCGAATGCCGCAGTAGCAGAATATCTGCCCGTGCAACTACTATGGCAACACGCCTCGGTGGCAAGGCTCTGTCACTGTGCTTGGTAACAAAACTCGGTTTTGTTATGCCGACCTTTGAACGCAGGCTAACCGAATCGGCCATCGAGAACATGGAAAGCCACCTCGGCGAAACCCTCCCCAAAGGGTAGTTCACTGGCATATCTGGCAGCGCTGCGCAGGATCTTCCTTTGCTCAGATCTAAGCCCAGGATTAGCTACAAGTACGCTGTGCGGGAAGACATCAAACAAGGACAAATCAGTAAGAGAATCACCGAAGACCATAACCTCTGTCGGGGACAGGGTCCCATCTCCCATCATCCCCAGTAGCTTCAAGAGTGTTCTTCCCTTACTAACCCCCTTTCGCATGAGATGAAGTATGTAGCCAGAATCAAAGAGTTCGACATCTTCTAAGTGCCTTCTCAATTCCTCTGTGTCTATCCCATGGGCCCAGAAGACCACATCAACCAAGCGATATTCGTTATCTGCCCTTTCCTCGATAGCACCGGGGAATAGCGCTTTCAGCTTCTCCAAGGCTTCAATGGCGGGTTGGCGAGCGTAGCCCAAATCTACCACATCACCACCACACTTCAGCTTGGCAACACCACCATTCTCGGCAATGATAGGTCCGCTGATCCCGAGATCCGAAGCCAGAGATTCCAGCCCGGGAAGAGTCCGGCCTGAGGCCAAGCCAACCATAACACTGCCTTCCTCCAACGACTGAACGGACTTCACAACCGCAGAGCTGAGGCAATCACCGCCAGGAGTCAGTGTGCCATCAACATCGGTCATGACGAGTCTTATATGACGTGCTAACTCGGGGCCAATCTGCCGGTACGATTGAGCCATCAACACCCCATGTTATCCAAGTCGTGGCATCCTGTCAAAGGTGTCGGGAGGAATGAAGGCAACCATCCTCGCGATTGTTGCCCCGGCGGCCTAGTGTCCTCCCGCCCAGTCGCACGCACACCTAAGTTCATGGCTAATCATGTAACGGGACTGACTGGGAACCACCGCAGGGACTCAGCCCCC
>JAUVWM010000152.1 GCA_030604105.1 Dehalococcoidaceae bacterium | reverse complement strand
TGGAAAAGGGTATACCTGTTTCCTCTTCAGTCACTATGCCGGCTCTGTAGCACCTGGAAAGCCAGCTCATAAACACATTGACCGTCTTCGTATCCAGACCGTAGTCGTCGCAAAGCTTGGTTACCTTGAAGTGCACATCTCCTTCGTCCCCGTAATAGTTCCGGGCCCGGACCTGATAAAACATGGCGGACTGGCAAAAGAACTTGCCCTCAGCGCCGTCGTCCGCCTTCCAGGATATCCTAATGCATGGCCCGGCGCACCCCCAGCAGTAGCTCTTCTTGACCTTACTGGCGACAACGGGCTGATAGCGATCGAAATAACCATCTATCTTATACTTATCTCCGGTCAGCCACCGCAAGTATCGTACCAGCTCGCGAAGCCTCTCAGGATGGGCGGCGGTCAGCCTCTTTGCCCCTCTGGCAACGGCGATCGCCTTCAGGTTCTTTGAACCCATGACGGCTCCAAAGCCACCGGCCCCGCTGGCATCCTGGTCAGCAAGGAGGCTCGCGGCAATAACCCTGTTTTCCCCGGCCTGACCGCAGGCCACCACGCTCGCCGCTTCTCCCAGCTCCGACTTGAGAATCTTCCGCGCCTCTATCGCTCCCCTACCCCAGAGATGATGTGCGTCTCGTAGCTCAGCTCCACTCTCCCCAACCAGGAGATAGGCCGGCCTATCGGCTCTTCCCCGGACGACTATACCGTCGTATCCGGCGAACTTGAGACTTACCCCCCAGATCCCCCCGAGATTACAGTAGCAAAACTGCTCCGGATTTGTCGCTGGAGACTTGCCGCAGACCTGCCAGCGAGAGCTGGCAAATCCAGCGAAACCGGTTAGCGGCCCGGTAAGAAATGTCAGCCGGTTCTCGGGGTCAAGGGCTTTGACTTCGGGTGAGACCTCGTCCCAGTGGACCTTGGCTGCAATGCCACGCCCCCCCACGAACTCAGCGTAATCGGCGGTAGGCACGGTATATGTTTGCCCCGATGATAAGTCCACTCTCAGGATCTTTCCCGCATAGCCGTTCCCCGTGAACATACTCCGTCCTCCTTGAAGTCCTTGCTACAGCAGGGGTAAGCCAGCAGCTTACATATAGAGTGGGGGATATTCCTTCTATCTCAGCCTCAGGGCATCATCGAAGGTCTTTTACACTTATGTCTGCCGATTTGGGCCTCACTCGTTATCCTGCAACAAGTTGGCCGCCACCTGCGCGGCCATTAAGTATTCGAGTGCCTCCGAATACAGTGGTTCAGGAACCTCAGACTGCATCCTTGCCAGGACACCGGACTGCGTGAGTTCCGTCGTCGACATTGCTATGTCGGCAGCGTCGCCATCTGCATCGAATAGGATGCCCTTCGGCTCATCGGCACCGCCGGACCATGGCTTCCACTGGGGCAAATCAGACCCCGGCCCATTGGGATCTCCCGTGCGTGCGAACTGTGCCACATAGGCCATCATGGCCTCAGAGAGGGCTTCCCTGCCTGGACGGTTCTCCTCGGTAAATACCCAGGCGGCAATCGGCCCTCCGGAATCCTGGTTGCCCAAGAAAAAGGGAATGTCCAAGGAATGATAGGCGCCGAGTTTGAAACCCCACGGCTCCGGAATCGGGCTTTCCCCAATATCTCCACCCGCCCCCCAAAGGAATTGATAGACATACACACCAGGCTGGTCCGCGTGCGGGCTCAATTTCCTTGCCACGCCATCCACACCATCGACTTTCCAAAAGTCACTGCCATAGGATGCCACCACCTGGTACAAGTCATCTTTGCCCTCAAAAGAGGGGTCCATAAAGAGGAATATCTTCAGCTCCTCCTTGTTGCTTCCCAGGATGATCGGCACCTTGTTTGGATAGGTACCCGACTGGAATGTATCGAATCCGGCGGCGGCGATAACCGCGCCGTCTTCAAAGATGAAGGGGAAGGTAAGAAGGCCGAAACCCATTTGCTCGTAGCACGCCCATAGCTCCTCAGCGGTTTTCGACCTCAAATAGACCTCGATTTCGGCATTGGACATGCTCTCCAGGTATGTTTCGGCCCCTGCCTCGTCAGCAGCAGTGCCGTCGTTCACCAGGAGCTTCAAGAGCACATTGTGGGCACTTGCCTCCCCGACTGCGACCGGGATGCTAACGATCCTGCCGCTCTGCGACATGGCCTTGTGGAAGAGATTCTCGGCAAGGGGTGAGATCATGAGCGAGAAAACGTTCATGGCCCCCGCCGACTCCCCGGTAATCATGACATTATCAGGGTCTCCACCGAAGGCCTCGATATTGTCCTGGATCCATCTCAGCGCCTGTATCAGATCCAAGGTGCCATAGTTGCCGGAATCCCCTGCCTCGTCACCCGGTCCACCGCCTCTGAGCGCGGGATGAGTGAACCAGCCAAAGGGGCCGAGCCGGTAGTTCATAGACACGAAGACCATGTTCGATTTGCCGGCGAGGTTTGCCCCGTAGGTTCCCGGGTCCAAAGTAGCCGAGCCTATGGAGTTCCCGCCGCCGTGTATCCACACATATACCGGCAGGTTTGTTTCAGCCGACTGAGGACGCCATACGTTCAAGTAGAGGCAATCCTCACCGCCCATGATTGTGTCGCTGGGAAGGGTCCCCAGCTGGGGCTGTAGCTGGGCGCATGGGCTGCAAAACTCCGTCTCTTCCCGTATTCCCTCCCACGGGTCGGGGTCTTGGGGTGCCTTCCAGCGCAGCTCGCCCACCGGTGGCTTGGCATACGGGATGGCCTTCCAGACCCAGGTATCGGCCTCGTCTTCAAAGCCCCTGACGGCCCCGTATAGAGTTTGCACGGTCTCGTTTCCTGTCCAGGGCACCGCAGCGGGCGGGGTAGGCGTCGGCGTCTCAGCAACATGGGTCGGTTCCGGTGTAGCTGTTGGCGTATCCCCGTTCCCGCCGCATCCAGCGGCCAGCAAGACTGCTATGACGAGGAGTAGCAACAACATTTTCATGGCCTCTCTCCCCAGGTGCCCACAATTCTAGCTATGGCAACCTCAAATGTCAATGCGCAACTTCCTGGCTCCCCCAAAGACAAATCCTTTCGCACCAAGGCCATCTCTCCTTCCCCTCCGGCTGATCCCTCCAGGGCTCGCAACTGCTTGCGAGTGCCGATGATGACCGGCTCGTCTCCAAATTCGATGAGCGTCTCTTGAGAGGGATATTGCACGACCGTGGTAAGGGTATACAACATGAGTCCCACCCCACCGATGATCAGCACCATGCTGAAAACCCTTCCCCCAGCCGAGAGGGCATAAGCTAACCGAATAGCAGTGATACACCGCTGGCGGCGACCTGCAGGCGGTGCCGAGGTCCAGGCCGTCATGGCCCCAGGGTCACTGGCCGCTAGAATTGGAAGTTGACGAACTCGCCGCCCTTGACCTCCGACATCGAGAGGCCGATGGTTTCGGCGTTGCCCACCCGGTCGCCGTTTTCATC
>JAUVWM010000116.1 GCA_030604105.1 Dehalococcoidaceae bacterium | reverse complement strand
TGAGCTTTGCCAAGGTCAATGTTGATGATGACGGCAAAGTGGCCACCAGGTACGGCATTCAAAGCATCCCTACCCTGTTGCTGTTCAGCAAGGGCAAGCTGGTGCACCAGGTCGTCGGCTTCAAACCCAAAGGGGAGCTGAAGCGGATCTTGGACGCGGCTGTAGCCTAGCCCTGCCTCTCGAGGTTGGTATGAGGAAGCCCCAGATCGGATTCGATGTCCGCGTGGTGGTGGATATGGCGGAGGCCGATGGGGAGCTTGGTTATGTCTAGCAGTTACGACGTTATTATTGTGGGTGGCGGTCCTGCTGGGCTCACGGCTGGACTTTACGCATCGCGGGCCAGGCTGAACACTTTGCTCCTGGAAAAGGCGATGGTGGGCGGACAGATAGTGAATGCTGAGCTTGTGGAGAACTATCCGGGCTTTCCCCAGGGCATCGCTGGCTTTGAGTTGGGACAGCTCATGCACCAGCAGGCGACAAAGCTGGGGCTCCAGACTGTGGTTGCCGAGGTGGTTGGGGTTGAACTCAAGCCGGAGCATAGGGCGGTGAAGACCGATGACGGTGGCTACATTGCCAAGGCGGTGATCATCGCCGGCGGCTCTGAGTACCGGAGGCTGGGGGTTCCCGGGGAGGAGGCGCTCACCGGTCGCGGCGTCTCCTACTGTGCTACCTGCGATGCCCCCCTGTTCAAGGAGCAGGTGGTGGTGGTGGTGGGTGGCGGGGACGCTGCCCTCAGTGAAGCCCTGTTTCTGGCCAAGTTTGCCTCCAAGGTGATGGTGGTTCATCGCCGCCACCAGCTTCGCGCGAGCCAGATCCTCCAGGAAAGGGCCTTTGCTGAAGCTAGGATAGGATTCCTGTGGAACAGGGTGGTTGACGAGATCGAGGGCAAGGGCCGGGTCGCGGGAGTCAAGCTCCGCCAGGTGGAGACCGGGGAGCTATCCAGCTTGGAGGCGGCCGGGGTCTTCGTCGCTATCGGGCTTAGGCCCAATACCCGATACCTAGAGGGGATATTGCCCCTGGATGAGGGCGGTCACATCCTTGCCAATGATCTGATGGAGACTGAGATAGCTGGCATTTTCGCCGCCGGCGATATCCGTCACCACTCGGCGAGACAGGTGGTAGCAGCTGCCGGGGATGGGGCTGCCGCCGCCCTGTCTGCGGAAAGGTTTATCCGGGAACTGGGCTAGATTGGCTCTCGCCGCGCCTTGACAGAGCCGCCAGTTTGTGCCATCATTCTACTAGAATATATGTTCTACTAGATCGTTTGCCGGGATTTGCCCTCAAATTTCCTAGGTCAATAGTGCCATTTTTCTGGGGCTGGGTTATAATTTCAGCCGGAGGTTCTCGTGAAAGTTGTCTTCCTGCAAGATGTCCCCCATATGGCCGTGGCTGGGGAGGTCAAGGAGGTGGCTGATGGCTATGGCCGGAATTTTCTTCTGCCCAAAAAGCTTGCCGTGCTGGCTACCCCCTCTGCCCTCAAGATGGTGGAGGTGGACCGTCGGGCCGATGACCTGCGCCGTGCCCGTTCCGACGCTGAGATAGCCAAACTATCTCAGGCCCTGGAGGGGACACAGGTTGTGCTCAAGGCTCACGCTGGGGCCCAGGATCGCCTCTTTGGCTCCATCACCAGCGCTGACATCGCCCGGGAACTGCATAGCCAAAGCGGCATCGATATCGACAAGAGAAGGATAGAGCTTGAGGAGCCCATCCGCCACCTGGGCAGCTACGAGGTGGCCATCAGGCTGGCCAGGGACATGATACCCAAGATAAAGGTCATCGTTGAGCAGGAAGAGGGCTAGCTGTGCAGGGCGAAAAGTTGCCCCCCCACGATATCGAGGCTGAGGAAGCGGTTATCGGCTCCCTTTTGATCGATGGCGATGCCATTTTCACGGTGGCCAACCTTCTCCAGCCCGAGGACTTCTTCCGGGAGAGGAGCCGCTGGATCTATGAGGCCTGCCTCTCACTTTATCAGCGGGATGAGGAGATAAACCAGATCACCGTCGCCCAGGAGCTGTCGCGACAGGAGAAGCTGGAGGCTGTGGAGGGCACAGCTTATCTCATTCATCTGGTAGCCATCGTTCCCACCTCGGTTCACATCGAGTCCTACGCCCAGATCGTGCACCGCCTGGGCGTGATGCGCCGCCTCATCGCTGCTGCCGGCCAGATCGCCGCTATCGGCTATCAGGCGGAGCCGGAGATTGACGACGCCCTGAATAAGGCTGAGGATATCCTGTTCCGGCTGCGTCATGGTCAAAGCCCCCGCGACTTCGTCCATATTCGCCAGCTCTTGGACCAATATTTTGAGGAAAACAGCCTTGGCCCCCGTCCTGCCGAGGCAGGGCTGACCCAGGTGCTTACTGGCTTTAGAGCCCTGGATGAGTTACTGGGTGGCTTGCAGCGCTCGGACATGGTCGTCCTGGCGGCCAGGCCCAGCCTGGGGAAAACGAGTTTGGCGCTGAGCATTGCCGGAAACGCTGCCACGAGAGGGGCTCACGTTGCCATCTTCAGCCTGGAGATGGGCCGCGACTCCTTGGTGTTGCGCCTCGTCTCCGCCGAGTCCGGTGTGGATATCAGGCGGCTCCGCCTAGGACTTCATACCACTGAGGAGGAGGAGAAAGTGATGAATGCCACTGGCAAGCTCTCGGAGGCACCGATCTGGGTGGATGATTCTCCCCAGCTCAGGGTGGTGGAGATGCGCAGCAAGGCGCGACGGCTTCACCATGAGCGGGGCATCGATCTGGTCATCGTCGATTACCTGCAGCTGATGCAGGGGGATGGCCGGGTCGAGAACCGGGTCCAGGAGATCAGCGCCATCTCGCGTTCCCTCAAAGCTCTGGCTCGGGAGTTAGACGTGCCGGTGCTGGCCGTGTCTCAGCTGAGTCGGGCCCCAGAGCTGCGCCCGTCACACAAACCCATGCTTTCCGATCTCAGGGATAGCGGCAGCATTGAGCAGGACGCCGACGTGGTCGTATTTATCTATCGTGAGGAGATGTACTCCACTGAGGAGGACTGGAATAAAGCGCACTTTGATTTGGAGACAGATCCCTACCCGCGAGGCAGCGCCGATATCATGATCGCCAAGAACCGGAACGGCCCCACGGAAACGGTGAAGCTGCGTTTTCTGGCCAAAATGGCTAAATTCGAGGATCTGGAGCCGGGGCAGGGTTTGCTATGAAGCGTTTCTCAGGTTTCCCGGCCAAGATGCGGTTTACCTCTCTGCCCAACCTGTTGTTCAGCTCTGTAATTCCCCAGATGGACGACATCGCTGAGCTGAAGACAACGCTGCACGTCTTTTGGCGCCTCTATCACAAGCGGGGTTACCCCCGCTTTGTAACCTATAAGGAGCTTGCCGCTGATGGGACCTTGATGGGGGGCCTTAGGGATGCGGCAAGCTCCCCGGCTGAGGTGCTGAGGCGCGCCCTGAAAGGGGCTGAGGAGCGGGGCATTATCCTTCATTTGGCCTTTGATCAGGAGGACCTTTACCTCCTTAATACTGAGTCCGATAGAAGGGCGGCGGCCAAGATCGAGAGCGGTGAAATCTCCTTGAGCGGGCTGCTGCCCAGGGGCGAGCCCTATGTCGAGGTTGAGGAGCAGCCCAATATCTTCGTTCTATATGAGCAGAACATCGGCATGCTGACGCCCATGATTGCTGAGGAGCTTAGGGAGGCGGAGAGGCTTTACCCCGCCCCCTGGATTGAAAGCGCCTTCAAGGAGGCTGTGGCCCTGAACAAGCGCAGTTGGCGGTATATCGCCAGGATCCTGGAGCGTTGGTCTCGGGAGGGCAGGGACGATGGAAAGCCTGGGAGACATTCTAAAGGGGAGGTCGATCCCGAAAAGTATTTCAAGGGCAGGTATGGACACCTCGTTAGACGCTGAGGTGGCACCGGAGGAGCCCCTGCCCGAGGAGCAGTGTCCCCTGTGCCGGGGGGCTGGTTTCGTCCATCCCCTTCTCGCCTCAGGACGCCCCGACTTCAGCCGGATAGTGGCCTGTCGTTGTGCCCAGGCGGCCTTGAAGAGGGGGCTCTCGGCCCGCCTGGAGCGGTATAGCAACCTGGGCCCCCTGACCCGGCTTACCTTCGACAACTTGATCCCCCGGGGGCGGAGTGGGGAGGCCTCCAATCAGGAGCGATTTGCCGCCATCTACCAGGCGGCAAAGGCCTTTGCCCAGAATCCTGAAGGCTGGTTGGTGCTATGTGGCCCCAGCGGTTGTGGCAAGACCCACTTGGCAGCGGCCATCGCCAACCACCGCCTGGGGGGTGGGCATCCTGCCCTTTTTGTTGTTGTCCCAGACCTTCTGGATCATCTGCGCTCCACCTTCAGCCCCAGCAGCGAAGTCCCCTATGATGAGTTCTTCGAGCAGGTGCGAGAGGCGCCGCTATTGGTGCTGGATGATCTGGGCGCCCAGGCCAGCACCCCTTGGGCCCAGGAGAAACTGTTTCAGATTATCAATCATCGCTTTAACTGCCAGCTGCCCACTATAGTTACCACCGGCACGTCGCTGGAGGAGCTGGGGGAGCGTCTGTGCACTCGCCTGACCGATCCCAGCCTGTGCCGGGTCTACGTGGTTGAGGAGAGTCGGCCCTCTATACTGGAGCACATAGGTAGCCTTGGCCTGGAGCTGCTCAGCAATATGACCTTTGAGCATTTTGACTCCAAGGGGCTTCACCTGACCCCTGGTCAAAGGGAGACTTTGCAGATGGCCTATCGCCTTGCCCGCCAGTTTGCTGAGGCGCCCGAAGGCTGGCTGGTGCTTTTGGGTCTCAATGGCTGTGGCAAGACCCACCTGGCAGCGGCCATCGCCAACCACCGCCTGAGAGGGGGCCAGCCTGTGTTCTTTGTGGTGGTGCCCGACTTGCTCGACGACCTGCGCTCTGCCCTGGCCTTCGATAGCCGGTCGATCTACGAGAGGTTGGAGCGGCTCAAGACGGCTCCCTTGCTCATCCTCGATGACTTCGGCACCCAGGCCAGCACCCCCTGG
>JAUVWM010000049.1 GCA_030604105.1 Dehalococcoidaceae bacterium | reverse complement strand
GTTGGAGACGAGTATATCGGGTATGCCGGCCTCGCCCGCATCCCTAGCCCCATCGGCGTCGAGGTCCTCAAACACTGTCCCCCCAACCGTCACCTCAGACTTTGCCCCACATGAGGCAGCAAGGATCACCGAAATAACCGCCAGCGCCATAAACAGCCACCTGATGAAGCTTCCTCTCATTCCCATCCCTTTCCGCTATCTCCGGTCAATCGCTCCCTGCAGCCCCCATTTTACGCTGATGGACCTCCGGGGACAAGGCGGAAGACAGCGCGGCTATCCAGGCGGATACCTGTATCGATAGCTGACGTGTCATTGCGGCGAGCGCCCGGAAAGCTGATAGATTGCGCGCAATGGCGCCGACATGTTACACTTCTCGTCGCCAGAGGCTCGAACGCCACTCAAATAGCGAACCCCGCTGAGAGAGGTTCACATTCAGGAGGTCCGAGATGCAAAGGAAAAGAAAGCTTGGCAGGGGAGTAGCTGTAGTCGGCGCCGGGATGTCGCAGTTCGGCATGTTCAAGGATAAAAACTCAAAGGACTTATTTGCTGAAGCTTTCAATGAAATGCTTTCCTCGGTGGACAAGGGGGTAGACCCTGAAGATATTGAGGCTCTTTACCTGGGAAATTTCACAAACGATTTCTTTATACATCAAGCGCACTGGGGACCCATAATATCCGATTTGATTGGACACACACCGAAGCCAGCGACCAGGACAGAGGGCGCCTGCGCATCAAGCGCCCTTGCTCTCAGAGAAGGGGTTTTCGCCATAGCCTCCGGATTTTACGATATGGTTTTAGTTGGCGGGGTGGAGGAGATGTCGAAACTTCCCGTCGAGAAAGTTACCGAAGGTCTGGCACTGGCAACCGTTCCCTATGAGATGGAAGCTGGATTTACCTTCCCCGGCGTCTTCGGCGCCATAGCCACCGCTTATTTCGAGAGATATGGAGCCACACGCGAGCATCTCATGAACGTCACCATAAAAAGCCACAATAACGCTCCCCTAAACCCGAAGGCGCAGTTCAAGGTCTCTATCCGCGATATCATGAATTCCAGGATAAAACGTGCCAAGGATAAGGGAGAAGCCGTGCCGGCATGGAGAGACGAAAAGGAGTTCCTCCGTGATCCTGTGGTCAACCCCGTAGTTGCCTGGCCGATGCACCTCTATGACTGCTGCCCCATAAGCGATGGAGCAAGCTGCATGCTGCTGGTGGCGGAGGAAATAGCCGAAAACTTCACCGATGACCCTCTACACGTCATTGGCATAGGACAAGGCAGCGGCAGAGGTTTACATGCCGCAGATGATATCACCTACTTTGAAGCCACAAGATACGCAGCCAAAGAAGCCTACGAGCTGTCGGGGCTGAAGCCTGAAGACATTCAGATCGCTGAGGTGCATGATTGCTTCTCCATGGCTGAGATCATCCATCCCGAAGACCTCGGCTTCTTCAAGCCGGGGGAAGGCTATAAGGCTGTGGAGGAAGGCTTGACCGCATTGGATGGCTCAAAACCGATCAATACTTCGGGAGGACTTAAGTGCAAAGGACATCCTGTAGGGGCAACGGGTATAGCTCAGCTATATGAAATTTGGAGACAGTTGAGAGGGGAGGCTGGAGAAAGGCAAGTTCCAATCAAGGACCTGCGAGTGGGGGCAGCCCACAACCTGGGGGGTACCGGGGGCACCTGTACCTTCACCATTCTTGAGAGGAGGTAAATCAATGGAGGCAAGACCCTTCAGCGATATTACTTATAGGCAATTCCTCAATGAAGAGAAACTCATGGGCTCAAAATGCCGGAAATGTGGCGCCCTGTTTCTACCTCCTCGCCCTATCTGTATAAAGTGTCACGGCACGCAGATGGAATGGGCTGAGATGAAGGGGAAAGGGAAGCTGGTCGCCTTCACCTGCATAGCGGTAGGCCCCCCCTCTATGATAGAGGAGGGCTATGACAGAAAGCACCCTTATGTCTCGGGAGTGGTAGAGCTGGAGGAAGGCACAGCGATCGATGCTCGCATCGAGGAGGTCGATGGCAATAATCCCGAGAGCATAGAGATTGGGATGCCCCTGGCTGTGAAGTTCCTCCATCGCGGTGAAGGGGAAAATCTGAGAACCTACTTAGGGTTCAGACCTTCTTAGGTGTTAACAAAGAGAGAGAGACATGGTAGAATGACAGAAAGGTCAAAGCCCCAGGGGGATTTGCCGGCTAGAATGCCTCTGTCTTGGCAGCAACCTCAGGCGGTGCATATATGGCGGATAAAAGGACGAGGTATCCGCATTATACCGCGGACGAAGTGATATTGGTGGTTCGCGACTACCTCCTGTCACTCGTGGTCTCCGATCAGGTCTTGGACAAAGACAAGGCCTTGAAGGAGGCAGCGGCTATTCAGCCCAAGAAATATTGTGCCCGGCACATAGGGAAAAACGTGTGGCGACTCAGGCCCCGAGGCCGGCGAAAGGGCGCTGGCCAGTGGCTATTCTCGGAAAATGAGCAATGGATCAAGCCCGGCGACGACAGGGCTGTCGCTTTCCTCATGGTTCTTGGTCCTGGGCCGTTCCAGCCGGGAGAGACGCCAAGCAACAGGTCAATGCCATGAAGTTTTACAAGCGACCTAGACTGAGACAACCTCGCCTGGTAGCCGCTTGGCCGGGGATAGGCAACGTTGCCCTGACCGTGGCCAACTATTTAGTGCAGAAACTGGATGCTCAGGAAATCGGTGAGATAGAGCCCCTTGACTTCTTCCTGCCGGCCGCGGTTGTGGTGGAGAATAACGTGATCGAGCCGCCCGAGCCAGCCAGCTTTGAGGAGCTCTCCGAGCTACCGAAGAGCCGGTTCTACAGCTGCCGGAACAAAAATTGGGCGCAGGACCTGCTGGTCTTCATCGGGGAGGCGCAACCTCTGGGCAAGGAGGTGGAGTTCGCCAATCAGGTTCTGGATGTGGCCCAGAGGTTCAAGGTCGATAAAATATATACCTGCGCCGCGGGTGTAGCCCCTATTTCCCATACCGAAAAGCCAGAGGTTTGGGCAGCGGCCACAAGTAGGGAGCTGATCCCGGAACTGAGGCAACACAATGTGGTGCTCAGGGACAAGATCCATATCCGCGGCCTAAACGGCTCCCTGCTGGGGCTGGCCAAAGACAGGGATATCCCCGGTATCTGCCTCTTGGGCGAGATACCGGCTTACATCGCTCAAATGGGAATTGAATATCCCCGATCGGCTCAGTCTGTGCTTGAGGTTTTGACCGAGATGCTCGGCATCGACATCGACCTGACCGAGATCGAGAGTCTGGCCCGGCACACCGAGGAAAGCCTGACCGAGTCAATGGCCCAGATAATGGAGGAGATAGGGCACCTTGTCATTCGCCCCAGGGGGGAGGAGGAGCCCGGGGAGGAGGTATCGGGGGAGGAGAAAGGCCAGGTTCCAGAAGCTGTGAAACGGGAAATCGAGCAGCTCTTCGACGAGGTTAAGAAGGACAGAGCCAGCGCCAGCAAGCTCAAAGCAGAGCTGGATCGGTGGGATATCTTCGACCAATATGAGGACAGGTTCCTCGATCTCTTCCGCGGGGAAGGCCAGAGGGGAAACTAGGCTTCAAAAGTGGGCTCTCAGTGCCCGGGCAAGCGCCTCCGGCTCGAGCTCGATATCAGCCTCATAGTGCAGCCTTTCCAGGAAGCCGGCATCGTTCTTGTAGAACGGCTGCAGCGTCGGCCTGGAGATTATCTTGGCATTCAGGCTATAATGCTCCAGCCTGTGGCCCATAGCCGCCGAGAAGGTGCTCAGGTTAAGGGAGCTGGCCCCCATCCGGTGATAGCCGCGCAGCACCTTGACCACCGCCTCGGCGAAATCACTTGTCTGCCTTTCATCCAAATCCAGCAGATTGCTCGCCTCTTTGAAAATGATTTGAACCTCCCTATTGCCCTGGGGCGCATAGCTGGCTATCACTGACAGGGAGCGATTGTCGCCGATATACCTTTCCCCCCTCCTCCTCTCCTCAGCCACCAGGTCTTGCCAGTAGTTGCTGCCGGCCTTCCGGAAGTATCGTCCACTTGCCGCCAGGAGCCTCCGCTGATAGGTTGTAGGCCGTCGCTCAACGAGGATCTGAACGTGGGGATGCACAATGCTGGCAGCGCTGGGGGGCAGGTGGTTCCAGATATAGAGGGGGAAGCGGGCCGCTTTATCTCGCCGGTGGACGATGGCCAGATATTCAGCGGCAGCGCTCAGATTGTCCTCAAGCAGTTGCTGGTGGAAGCCATCCAGGGGAAGGAAATGGTCATGGGTCAGGGTTGCCGTAGCGTGATGCTCGGCAAAGGGAAACAAATTGGGAAAAAGGCAGGACTGGCCCCTTTTGATCCTGCCCTGGGGACAAAGGTCGGCGGTGAACTGAGGTGTGGCCTGTTCGATGTTTTCGGGACAGAAGGGGCAATCCGAGGGCTTCTGTATCACCTGGCTTATATCAGCCGGCTCCTGCCCCTGCCTGGGCCTCCTTGCCCGCCTCACGTTCAGGCGACAGCGGACCCCGGTCAGGGGGTCTTGCCTGTATTCGATTGATTGGCTGTCTCGCTCGAAGGCCGGCGGGGCGAGCAGTTCGCTATGCCTGAGGACCTTGGCAAACTCAATCAATATGTATCAACCAGAGAGGAGAGATGTTTGATTCGCTTCAGCATATTGGGGTGGGTGCTCAGGGCCTCCATGATCTTGGCTGAGGTTCTCAGTCGCACCGTCTTGGTCCTCAATGCTGTCAGCTCGTCCCGGTCGATAGTCCCGCTCATATCCTGATCGATCTCTTTGAGCTCGCTGACCTCTCTCAGGGCTCGAGACGGGTCATTTACAAAGAAGGCCTTCATCCCCTCGGCCCTGCCCAAGGCCTCCTTGGGAACCTTGGCACTGCCGGCAACCAGCTTATAGAGAGCCGTGGCCATATGGCGCGGCCGATTGCCCAGCCTGACGCTGCCCTGATCGGCGTAGTACTCCCTGATGCGAGAGCCGTAGAGGACAAGCAGCTGGAAGAAGAAGTAGACAATAAACAGCCCTATCCCGATAAGGGGCCCGTAAGAGCCCCTGCCCCGGCCGCCCCCGCTAAATATAAGGCTAAAGGCCATGAAGTAGATAATCAGGGGCAGGACGCTGAGCAGGGTCATCAGGGTCATATCCCGGTGCTTGATATGGGAGACCTCGTGCCCCAGGACAGCCCGGAGCTCATCCCTGTTCAGCAACCTGCGGATGCCCTCGGTGACGCAAACCCGGGCGTCCCTCTGAGTCCTGCCGAAAGCGAAGGCGTTGGGGATGGGGACCTGGGAGATACCCACCCTGGGCTTGGGTATCCGGGCAGACTGAGCCAGCTCTGCCACCATTTGGTGTAGCTCGGGCTCCTCCTGCTCCGATACCCACTTTATCTTCATCATCCAGCCCACCATGGCCGGGCCGATCATCCACTGAATGCCCACAAAGAAGAGCGCCAGAATAGCATAAATCACGAGGCTGCCGCCAACAAGGGCACTGCCTATCCCGGTGATTACGCCATAGAGAACGGCGAACATCAGCCCTACCAGGAGATACATGCGTACTTGCAGTCCCATTTAGACACTCACCTCCATTCCCCCCGTAGTATCTGCACCTGGCCTCATCCAATTTTCCAACTCAATTATAGCCTAAACCGCCCAAGACAAGATCACGGCTCAGGATAGATCAGCCTTGTCAGCCCCAAACCCCTCTGTGGCCTGGGTTGCACCAGCAGCACCTTCATCGGATACCTCTGCCGCCACAGCGAATCTCAGTGAGAGCGGGGGCCTTTAGCGGTCTATTTTCTCGATGCGATAACGCAGCTTGCCCCCGGGCGCCGATACCTCAATCACCTCGTCCTCCCGCCGGCCCAACAGCGCCTTGCCTGTGGGCGAAGCGATGGATATCTTGCCCTTAGCCGGGGCCACCTCGCCAGGGTTGACCAGGGTGTAGCGCAGCTCCTCACCGGAATCCAGGTCATGCAGCCCGACGGTACTGCCGATCTCCACCTTGAAACTGATGCCCTGCTTGTGCTCAACGATGGTTGCCGATCTGAGCAGAGCTTCCAGCTCCGTGATCCGTGCCTCCATCTGCCCCTGGTATTCCCTCATAGCATCCAGGGGAGCATTCTCCTTAAAGTCCTTGTCAGCCCTGGCCTTACGCAGCTCATCTGCCACCCGGGGCCGCTTTGCCTTGAGGCTGTCCAGCTCGGACTTGAGATCAGCATAGCCCTGTGCCGTCAAACGGTACAACCCCAGAGTATACTCTTTATCAACCACCCCCGATTTGGCCGAGCTTTTTCTGGCCCGAAGGTGAAGAGCCAGGTTGGTCTTGATCCAGCCCTCTTTCTGAGCCTGGGCCAGGAAGGCCTTTACCGGCTCCAGCTTCTTTATCGGATCGACAGAGGACGGCGTTTGCTCAGCGTAATTGGCCACCTCCCGAATGGTCAGCCCGATAATAGGTCGCTCCCACCCGCACCAGCGAGCAAATCTGGTTACCTCCTGCCGGTCTCTCTCCCTCTTCTCAGGTGACAGCCCGGCCAGAAACCGAGTCGCCACCTCACCCAAGCTATAACTTCGCCTTTCACTGGCCACTAAGCTTATCCCTCCTCAATAGCCACATTCTAGTCATCGAGGCTATCGCTGTCAATGGCCTTACCGCGCCACAAGGTTTCAATTCACCCCCTGCCCTGCACAGGAGCCAGGCCACCCTTCAGATATTCAAGATCAGGCAACGCCCAGAGAATCCGGGCGGGTGCCTTCCCCTTGACAGCGCCCAGCGGTAGTGTTACCTTGGTGCAACCAGACGAGTATGGCAAAACAGCGGAATGCCCAGGCGTTTTCATTACTCCCCACCCGGAAACACATGCCCGCCTTAGGGGATACGGCGGCACGAGCATGACAAGGATACTGGCTACCCTTCTCAACTTTGTTCTGGTGCGCCCCTATCTCGCGGTGAAGCGAGGCAGGGTTCGTCTCGGGCTAAAGGGGCGGAAAGCCTCACCGGAGGCCACCGAGGTCACGGTGGTCAAGTCCATTGCCAGCACGGTATACCTGGACAGAATTGCAGGCACTGCCAGCAAGGAGTATACGCCGCCCCTCCCGGTGAAGCTGGTCTACTGGCTCTCCTTTCAGTCCCAGTTCCCGTATGTCAACAGGCGAGATGCCCTCCTGGCGGCTGCCCATAGGCGCAAGGTAGCCGGGCTGTTGACCAAATACCGGTTCGGGTATGACCTGGTGGCCCAGGTCATCAGGGTGGAGAGAAATAGCTCACGGTATCGACTGGTCACTGAGCTTGTGCCAGGCACCGGGCCGAAGTCAAACCGCGAGGTGGGGGCAACGCTGAAGGAGCTCTCCTCCTACTTCGAGATGGTGGGCCTGCCCACCTGGCAGGTCTCTCCCAGCAACCCGGGAGCATACTCCAACTTCATACTCACGCCCGCCGGCCAGCTGAAGCTCGTCGACTTCGAGTCAGCCCTGGTATCCCCCATCATACCCCCTGCCCAGCTAGGCCAGTTGGTGCGTCAAGGCCTGGTGCCAGGTTTCGATGATATCGATTTCCCCCGCCTGCGCGGCTACGTGACACAGAACGCAGCCTCCATCCTGGATCACCTGGGGGAGACGGGCCTGGCCCAACTGGAGGAATCCATATCCGCCTGTGAAGAGCACACCCAGTTGTGGAAGGAGAGTGAGCCACGGATCTGGGGCCGGCTTGCCCGCAGGCTTAGCTCCATTCCCAACCCGGCCCATTTTATGTCAGGGCTGAAGCTGAGGCTGAAGGATGCCGATCAGGTTGCCCAAGTCTTTCTCAATGATGGGTTACAAAGGTGGGTCGAGGAGAAGCGGATCGATGAGCAACAGGCCGCCAAGCTACATGATGGCGTGGAGATGGCCTCCAGGAGCGGGGCCCTCCGACACCTGGGGGCCCTTCTGATTCTGACCGTGGTGCTGCGCTTCCCGGTGGGAAGCATCGCCCGCTTTGGCTGGGTGGTGAGCTTTCGCGTCAAAGCCCACCTCGACTCCCTGAGAGGCAAGATCGCCCGGGAAGAGTACCGTTTAGCCCGGTCTATCCACTCCATCCCCGTGATGCTCTTTTCCCTGGCCCCGGGGATAGGAGGCGCTGCCTATTTCGCCTCCACCCCCATGAGGAAAGCGGGCGTTGCCCGTCTCATGATCGATCAGTCCGCCACCAAGCTGCCCTTCAGCCTCTACCGCCGCCTTCGGCTGGAGCGTATTCTGCCGCCCTCCAGGCCGTCATAGGCCATGGCTCAGAGCCTGCCCCCCATGATGCCCCGCCCTGATCCGGGTCGCTGAAGTCTCAAGGGTTTTGATCCGGGCCTGATGGCTCCTCGACCTCCTCATCCGCCCACCGGTAAAGCAGCCTCAACCTCTCCACATGCTTGGCTGTGGACAGGCCGCTGGAGGAACAGATCACCCCTCCCCGACTATTTCTCAGAGCCCGCAATGTCCTGGCAAACTCCTGGCGGTGGGCCGGGCCCAGCGAGTCAGCCTCGAGGAGTTCCGGCGAGATGCCCCCGATAAGGGTCAGCTCAGCCCCGAATTTGCGGCTTAAAGCCGAACTGTCCAGGCAATCCGCCTGCCAGGCAGCCAAGCCGTCGAAACCGCAGCCTACAAGGTCCGGGATCACCTCCAGCAAATTGCCACAGGAATGAAACAGGGCATAGGCTCCCTGGGCATGGATGAGCTCGACCAGCTCAGGGTAATAGGGAAAGAGGCATTGGCGAAGGTATTGGGGGCTGGCCACAGTGGAGCGCTGGTAGGCGATGTCCTCGGCTATGGCCACGGCGTGCACCTTGCGCTCCAGGCACCCCAAGATCAACTGTATGACGGCCTGGGCCTCCTCCCTCAGCTCAATGGCTGTCTCCTTCCTCCTCAAGGAGGCCAGTGCCGGCAGCAAACCCCTCTTTTGGACTAGCCGTTGAAAGGGGCCATCCACCACCACCCCGGCGAAGATCCCGCCCGAGGCTGTCATCCGCCCCACCTCCTCCAGGCCGCAGTAGCGGTAGTCAACAGCAGGGTAATCGCCGGCCGGAGGGCCAACGCTGAGGAAGACCATATCCATGCCCAGTTCCCGGCAAACTCTCAAGCGGCTCTCGAGGCTATCTTCCAGGTTCGATCCCGTGAACACGCCCTGCCCGAGCCACAGCTCCCCGCGGGGAAGGCGACGGCCGCCGCAATGGGCAAAGGCGGCTCTCAGCGCCTCCAGTCCCCTCAAGGGCTCTCCCTGCCAGTCCATGCCATCCTCATTGGGGGCTCAGCGTCAACCAGCGCATCCGGCCTTGGTATCCCGTGTTGGCTCGGGGAAACGGGTGCTGCTCAGGAAAAGGGGCTGAAGGCCGGGATCAGCGGTGAGCTCCAGATATTTCACCTGGCGGGCAATCCGGGTGGCTTCAGCCCGCTTGCTCCTGCTCACGAGGGCCATGCGCGCCCCATACCCGGCTGCATTGCCAACAACGCTTACCCTGTCCAGATCGCAGTCTGGCAATAAGCCCAGGGTCATGGCCAATGCCTTATCTATATAGCTGCCGAAGGCCCCAGCCAGCAAGACCTTGTCAATCCTGTCGACGCCCATGTGCTTCATCAGGATCTGGATGCCAGCCTGGAACGCCGCTTTAGCCAGCTGCACCTGTCTGATATCCCGCTGGGTGATCACAATATCCCGCCCCGAGGCCGCCTCCCCGGCCCAGACTAACACGAACTCAACCTCGG
>JAUVWM010000130.1 GCA_030604105.1 Dehalococcoidaceae bacterium | reverse complement strand
GTTTGGACCATAGCCCTCCAGTTATCGAGTTTGACGGCGGTGGGCATCTCGCAGCCGGTGCCCAGGATAAACCCACCATCGCCGCCGACTTCGTCGATCAATCTTTTGCAGTAGGCCTCCACATCTTTCGGCTTGCCCAAAGACATCAATGTGGGATGTACGTCGCCAGCCAGGCACAAGTGACCTCGCAACACCTCTTTAGCAGCAAAGATATTGGTGGTGCCATCCAGAGCAAGAATCGCCGAGCCGTGGGGCAATTGCTTGAAATAGGGAATATTCTTGTCCCAGTTCTGGTCTAGGTGGAACCAGGTAACAATACCTTCGGACCAAAGGGCGTCCACTATTTCCATTGTGTACGGCCACCAGAAGCGCTCGAATATCGGCAGGGGGAAGAAGAAGGCCTCGGCTCGCTCCTCGGCGACGAAAGCGAGCTTAGAGTCTAACATCTTGCAGCCACTGATTATTTGCTCGATGTACTCACGGGTCACTGCCTTCAGGGCCTTCTCCACCTGCGTTGGGCTGTAGTACAGGTCTTCTATGAATTTCACCATAGAGCGGCCCATAGAAAATCTGAAGAATGGGTGGAGAGGGAATCCTTGGGTAGGATATAGGGTAACAACTCCTCGTTTCTTCCACCTGTCAAGTGAATTAAGGAAGCCCACTGCTCCTTGCGTCCTGGCATTGACTATATCCTCCTGATTGAAGTCGGTGATGCGGGATATGAAATCCTCGTACATAAACCGCTCCCAACCTATCTCAGTGATGGTGTCGTAGTCTCCCGGTTTCATGACCTCTTCCTCAAACGCCTGGGCTGTATAGTTTTCGGGCAAGTCCACACCTGGAAATTTCATCTTAACCCCCATGGCCATGCACGATACTAATCTTGAAGATATAAGATTGGGGGCACCGACGATACTGGCCATGTCCATGTCCCATCCCCCGGTATAATCCCACACCTTGTCGATGGCGGCCCATTTTTGGTCTTCAGTCAAATTGAAGTACCAGTCCGCCACGGTCCAACCGGTGATCTGGGCATAGGCTGCACTTGCCAAGATATCGACAGGAACCCGATCCGGTTTCTCCAGGCGGATGGCGGCCCACACTCTTTCTTCAGAGGTCATAGTTTCGCTAGCCATTTTTACTTCCCTCCTGTCGATTTCATGCAATAGGCAACACCTTCCATTGCGTCCGTGGTATGGAAGTCAGCATTAATGTACTCTTTAACCATGGCATTCGCTATGCCTCCTCCAACCATAAGCTTAAATTGGCTCCTCAGTCCAGCCTCCTCAAGCATATCCGCAGCTTCCTTCATGCTGGCGAAGACGGTGGTGATCAGCGCTGAGAAGCCGACAAATTCGGGCTTAACCTCCTTGACCTTCTCAACTACAAGAGATGGAGGCACATCCACCCCCAGGTCGTGCACTTCAAAGCCCTGGGCCTCCAGCAGGGTAGCCACGATGTTCTTGCCCAGGTCGTGGATATCGCCTTTTAAGGTGGCTAATACTACCTTGCCCAGCGGCTTGGATGGACGGGACTCAGCCAGGTATGGTTCGAGGATGGCTATCGCTCCCTTGAAGATTTCGGCGGACAGCATAAGCTCGGCGAGGAAGTACTCGCCTTTCTGGAAGCGGTCGCCAACAATGGTCATGCCACGGCGGCACTCTTTGAGGATCAGGAGCGGGTCTTCGCCCTTCTGCGCCCGCGTTTCCACTGCGTCTGCCACCTCATCCCTCTTTAGCTGTGCGATAGCCATGCTCAGATCTTCCGCCATCTCAACTCCTTTCTTCTTCGCTCACCAGATGGAGTCGGCGTCCCTTGTCGACCCCCGCAAGGGCGAACACTAGGGATTCCTGTGCCGCAGAAGTCCCATTATAAGTAATCCCCAAGGTCATCAACAACCTTGAGAAGCGGATGTGCAGAATAGGTCGCCTCAAACCAGGGGTTTCACCATCCGATGCATGCCAGTGATGCCTACCCGCTTCAGGCTCTCGTGAGTGAAGGTGGCGGTCATGGTGAAGCCGCCCCTTTCATAGAAGGCTATTGCCCGCGTGTTCTCAATCTCCACGTCCAGGCTCAAGCCAGCCGAGCCCTCTTTGCGTGCATAGTCCCCTGTCCAAGCTAAGAGCTGTGCACCGATGCCCTTGCTCTGGTGAGGGCCCATCACCGCCAGGTGCTGGACGTAGAATTCTTCCTCAAGCGGCCTTGGTCTGATCTCCTCCATGGTAATGCCTGCCTGTATCCAGCCCTCCATCTCCTGAGGACTGAGAACATCCTTCAGCAGCCCCGCAGTGGCCACCTCCGCCCGCTCATCTAGTCCCCTGTAGCCCAGCATGATCCCAAGGACCTTGCCGTTCACCTCGGCAAACTGGGCCAGTTGGTGGCTGAAGATGTGGCCGGGATAAGGGAAAACGGCTCTCAGGATGGCCAGGCACCGCAAATTATCATCAACAAAAAGGTAGCGAAAAATTTCGGGGCCGGAAAGGTAGATTAGCTCGGCGCCAATTTGTGCCTCCTCAGGGGTAGCTGGACGGATGGTGCTCGGCTTCACCATTTTGGCCATGCCTCCCATACATCGTTAGCAACGCCCTCTGCTTCAGTACTGCGCGTCGTCAGCAGTATTGGCACAACTGAGCCATGGACACTTTAGGTGGATGAACTGTAGTTGTCAAGCCGCCCGGGTATATGTCCTCTCCAAAACGGAGTGTTTTTGGAGCTCCCACTTTCCAGGTCACAATTCTATCTCTGTATCACCCTCCCCGTTTTGGAGAGGGTTAGTTTAAAGACTAGGAAGGGGGGCAGATCAGAGTAACACAGGGCCTGACGGTCTCAACCTCTTTGCGTTATATATAGTGAAGACTGACCAGTGAGCCGCAGCAGCGAGTTGCGGCGAAGTAACTCAATCACAGCGATATGAGTCCTGACGTAGAACAGAGATACCGCAAAAGGAGGCCACAGAGTGTTGGAGAACCCCGAATTCCAAAGGATAGTTGACTCTGAGATAAGGACTGCTGAGAAGAAACTGGGGCGCGCCTTCCAGGCGCTGGAGAAAGGCAGACCAGATAGGGCTATCAAGAGTCTTGGGAAGGCCTGCGAACATGCTCAGATGGCTATCAGACTCGCTACCCAAGCCGAATAGGTCTGAGTGGCAGTGGCTGGATCCTCCAGGCAGGTACTTTCGTAGCTCAATCTATTGCTCAGGCGGACACCAGCAGCTGGGATGGAGGAGTGTTAAGCCTGCACACAGTGGGCTAGGTTGGGCGGGAGACTGCGACCAAGGCATATCAGGTTATGCTCAGGCCCCTTTTCTAGCCGGGGGTCGGGTGCTGGCAGAGACATAATGAGAAGGCATACTGGATTCAGTAAGAGTGAATCGGGACAGGCGCTGGTTTGGGCTTTAATCCTGATGGCTATAGGTATAGTCCTGCTTGTGCCCGTCCTATCGCTTGCCGGCACCAGCCTGAGGGCGGCTCAGATACACGAGGCGAAGACGCTCGAGTTCTATGCCGCCGATGCTGGGATGCAGGACGCTCTAAGTAGGATTCGGCTGGACGATAGCGAGGGTGGATTCGAGCTGCCTCAGGGCTTTGGCGATCAGGTTAGCTATACCCTGGATGAGGAGATAAATGGCAGGCAGGTGGATGTCACCATAGAGAGTGTCTGGCTCCTCAACGACATGGAAAGTGCTGAGTATGGCATGATGCCCCATCAGGAGCTTGCGGTGATCCAGAACGTTGCCGGCATGGGGGAGAGCGGTGGCACCTACAATGTCGAACTGTCTTATGATGGCTCGGCGGGGCTGTTGAAAATAGAGCGGGTAGCCGTCTGGCTGCCCCCCGGCTTCAGCTATGTTGCCGGGTCAGCCTCCGGCATTACCACCGACGAGCCCGACCAGGTCTCCGTTCGCGGGGGTACAACGCTGATGTGGGACTTTCAGCCGAGGGTGAAATTTGAGGACCTGGCTCTCCCAGGGGATCCAGGGGGTGGCTTCACGTCGGGCACCGAGTATCCGGCGGTGAGGCAGCTGAACTTTGAGTTCACCCCCGCCGAGACCCCGGGAGGCTCCTTTGCCTGGATAAGGACCAACCGAAGTGACATCTACCTATCCTGGGATAACCAGAGCGCAACTTATAAGATCACTGCCACGGCGACAGACCTGGGTACCGGTAAACTGGCTACAGCCGAAGCCTATGTAAACAGAAGCATGCTGGAAGAGGAAGTCCTCCCTGCTTACGGGGATTACCGGGTTCTGGGCAATAGCCTGCTGCTGGACACCGACCACGATGCCAATGGCATCCGGGACACGCTTCTTTCCCAGAGCAGCGCCACCATCGAGAAGCATGCCGTCTTCGAC
>JAUVWM010000144.1 GCA_030604105.1 Dehalococcoidaceae bacterium | reverse complement strand
GGAGCACCGACGATTCTTTGAGATCGTTGATTTTCTGCGCTCCGGCGATGTTCTGGTGTTCAACGACAGTCGCGTCCTGCCGGCACGGCTTCGGGGATACAGGTCGGATACCGGAGGTAAGGTGGAGGTCCTGTTACTTCGTCGCCTGGGTGACGGGGTTTGGGAAACCCTGGTGAGGCCGGGGCGGCGGGTTGGGGTGGGGGCGAGGCTGGAGATTGAAGGCGGTGAGCAGGCCCAGCTCTGGGCAGATGTCTTGGAGCAGGCTGAGGCGGGCATCAGGGTCATCCGTTTTTCCGAGGAGGCGCTTCTACAGGAATTGGGCAGCGTGCCGCTGCCTCCTTATATCCACGCTCCCCTGAGGCAGCCAGAGCGCTACCAGACTGTCTATGCCAAGACACCGGGCAGTGTGGCGGCACCTACCGCTGGACTGCACTTCACCCCTGAGCTGCTCGAGGCTATCGGAGCGCGGGGTGTCCATCTCGCTTTTGTCACCATTCATGTGGGACTGGATTCCTTTCGGCCGGTCAGGGTGGAGGACCCCCGCCAGCACGCTATCCACAGGGAATATTGCCAGTTGGGCCGGGAGGTGGCCGAGCAACTCAGCCGGGCCAAGGCGGAAGGACGGCGTATCATCTGTGTGGGGACCACCACGGTGAGGGCGGTGGAGGAGGCTGCCCGGGCCAGCCGCGGCCCCCAGTTGCAGCCTTTTGCCGGGTGGGCCAGCCTTTTCATTCTGCCCGGGCACCGTTTCCGCATGGTGGATGGGCTGGTTACAAACTTTCACCTGCCTCGTTCCACATTGTTGATGCTTGTCACCGCCTTTGCCGGCAAGCAGCTCATCGACCGGACCTACGAGGAGGCAATGGCACTGGGATATCGCTTCTACAGCTTTGGGGATGCGATGCTGGTGTTATAGCGTAAAGGGGTGAGTATGCTCGTGGGGTCTATACCAGGGAGGCATCGGTTGAGTTGGGGAGGTCTTCTGGGGACAGCATGGCCAGTACGCTTTCTATAAGCTCCAGCAAGGTGTGTCCCTTCTCTGTCGTCCTATAGGTGGCAGTCGCGTTTTCTGGGTGTACTCGGTCTATAAATCCCCGCTCCATCAGCAAATCAATGTACTTTTGTAGCTGACAGTAACTCATGTTGGCGCCATACATGATCTCGGTCTTGCCCGCCTGACCGAGCCGTAGAATGTCAGCTATTATCTCGATATTGGATCTTCTATGTTTCATCGCCGGCCACTCAGTCCCGGGCAGCGGCCTCTTTGAGGATTTACGTCTAGATCTAACTACTAGACTTAACTACTAGACCTAAATACAATTAAACAGCTTTATTGCCTTGCAGCAGAACCCGGCCAGCACCAACCTTGAGGGGTGCCTGCCACTAGATCTATGTGGGTGTTGACGCTCAGAACGATTGGGGGGCCTCCCGTCCCGGGCTACATGGTAGCCCTGCGGGTCGGGGTGGGCGCCCGGGAGCTTCAAATATAGAGTATGGATGGGGAAAGGCTTGACAACCGCAAGGTTTAAGCTTCATGATGTTAAGTGAATCCGGCGGAGCTGGCAGCGCCGATTTCTTTCGCTGTCCTGCTTGCCGCCCGGGCTACTCGGGAATGAATGAGGAGGGGGAAAATGAGCGCTAAAGAGGTCAAGGTCTATTCCACTCCCACCTGTCCCTATTGCAAGATGGCTAAGAAATTCCTGGAGGATAACGGCATCGAGTATCAACACTTAGATGTGGCCGAAGATAAGGCAGCTCGCGAGGAGATGATCAGCAAATCGGGGCAGATGGGGGTGCCGGTGATCGACATCGACGGCGAGATTATGGTCGGTTTCGATCAGACGAAGTTGAAAGAGAAGCTGGGGATTTAGCTGGAATCAAGTTCGGGGTGATACCTTATGTACGAGCTGATTATCATCGGTGCCGGTCCGGCGGGGATGACGGCAGCAGTCTATGCTGCCAGGAAGAGGATAAACGCTTTGCTCCTGAGCAAAGACCTGGGAGGTCAGCCGCTCACCACAGTCGGGATCGAGAACTATATGGGCTATCAATATATCGAAGGCCCTGAGCTGATGCAGAAGTTCGAGGAGCAGGTGAAGCAGTTTCCGCTGGAGCAGAGGATAGGGCAGGGGGCATCGTCTCTGTCCCGGCTGGATGCGGGATTTGAGGTCGGGACAGATCAGGGTGAGAGCTATCGGGCGAAGGCGGTGATAATCGCCACCGGCAAGCGTCCCCGGCCGCTCAATGTGCCCGGGGAGGAGAGGCTGAGGGGAAGGGGAGTGACCTATTGCGCCATCTGCGATGGCCCTATCTTTGCCGGCGAGAAGGTGGCTGTTATCGGCGGCGGCAACTCTGCCCTGGAGGCTGCGGGCGACATGGTCAAGATAGCGGAGCATGTCCATCTGGTATCCATCACCCCGCTGACCGGTGACCAGATACTGATCGATAACCTGAAGGATGCTTCCAATCTGAGCACGTTTCTGGAGCATGAGGTGGTGGAGGTGGAGGGCTCAAGCCGGGTGGAGGGGATCGCCATCCGGGACCTGAAAACCGGCGAGGGAAAGAAGCTCGAGGTTGGCGGCATCTTTGTCGAGATCGGGCTCATCCCCAACTCGGAGCTGGTCAGAGACATCGTCAAGCTCAACGAGGTTGGCGAGATCGAGGTGAACTATGCCTGTGAGACCGGGGTACCTGGGCTTTTCGCCGCCGGTGATGTGACCGATGTCCCCGAGAAGCAGATAGTGATCGCTGCTGGTGAGGGGTCTAAGGCAGCGCTGCGGGCTCATAAGTATCTCCAGAGGCTATAGGGGGGTGGCGAAGGCTACCTTTGAGGACATGAGATATGGCTGTTCAGGTGGACTTTGTGAAGTCCATTCCCTACTTCTCTGGCCTTGGCCTTGCCGAGCTTGATTCGATTGGGAAGCTCATCTTCGAGAGAACAGCTGAGCGGGGGGAGATGATCTTGCTTGAGGGTGAGCCGGCCGAGGAGTTATATTTTGTCGCCTCCGGCGTGGTGAAGGTGTTCAAGACCTCGGCTCAGGGGAAAGAGCAGATCCTGAACATCGTGCGCCCGGGAGAGTCCTTCAATGACGTACCCATCTTCGATGGCGATCCAAACCCTGCCAGTGCCCAGGCCATGGGAACCGTCCTTCTTTACCGGATAGGAAAGAGTGACCTGGAGGCTATCCTCCGGGATCACCCGCAGGTGGCCCTGAATGTCAATAAGGTCCTGGCGGGCCGAGCGCGGCACCTTGTGTCGCTGGTCGAGGACCTGTCTTTCAAGCACGTTACCGGCAGGGTGGCCAAGATACTCCTTGAGCACGCCGGGGATGGAACGGGTTCCCGGCCGCGGCTCACCCAGCAGGATATGGCAGCTATGGCAGGCACTGCCCGGGAGATGGTGGGCAGATCGCTCAAGGACTTGGAGGAGGGAGGGGCAATCAGGTTGGATCGCCATCGCCTGGTGATTACCGATAGGGGAGCCCTCAGGGAGATGGCGGAAGCATCTTATTGAGACAAATGTCGCAGACGGATGGTCGGCTCTGGGCTTAAGATGGTTATAGATGGAGGCCGATAACGATGGCTGAAATGCCAGTGATAGACCGGGAAAAGTGCAACGGATGTGCGTTGTGTGTCAGCGTATGCCGTTGCCGTGCCCTGGTGCTGGTTGACG
>JAUVWM010000137.1 GCA_030604105.1 Dehalococcoidaceae bacterium | reverse complement strand
TGCCAGCGCCATTGATGACCTCCTTCTCCCTGAGTGCTACCTGGCCTTTTATGATACCCTCATCGCCTTTGACCTTCTCCAGGGGAGAGCTTACATAGCTGCCACTGGCTTTCCCGAGCTTGAGGAGAGCAAGCGGAGAAGGAGAGCCAAAGCCCGGCTTGAGGAAATGAAAAGCCGGCTTTTTGATCCGCCCCCATCCCCGGTTGGGGAACTTCCGCCCACAGCAGAGCCGGCAAGAGGGGGACTTCCGCTGCGCTCCAACTTCACCCGCGAGCGGTACCTTGGAGCGGTGAAAGCCGCCAAAGAACACATTGTCGCCGGAGACATCTTCCAGGTCAACCTGTCGCAGAGGTTCGAAGCCGAGTTACAAGTCCCGGCTTACGAGCTTTACAAGCGCCTGCGCCGGGTCAATCCCGCTCCCTTTGCCGGCTATCTGAACTTTGATGGCGCGACCATCGCCAGCGCCTCTCCGGAGAGGTTCCTTCGCCTTCAGGGGGAGAAGGTAGAGACACGTCCCATCAAAGGCACTCGTCCTCGGGGTAAATCCCCTGAGGAGGATGGGGCCCTGGCCCGGGAGCTACTCAGCAGCGTCAAAGACCGGGCCGAAAACATTATGATCGTTGACCTGGAGAGGAACGATCTAGGTCGCGTCTGTAGCTATGGCTCGGTAACGGTGTCTGAGCTGGCCATCCTGGAGACCTATCCCACGGTGTTTCACCTCGTCTCCACGGTGGAGGGCAGGCTCCGCCCAGACAGGGATCGCATCGACCTGCTGAAGGCGACCTTCCCCGGTGGCTCCATCACAGGTGCTCCCAAGGTGCGCGCTATGGAGATAATCGATGAGCTGGAGCCAACAAAAAGAGGCGTTTACACCGGTTCCATGGGTTATCTCAGTTTCAGCGGACAGCTTGACCTCAACATTCTGATACGCACCTTCCTGATCAAGGACAAAACGGCCTATTTCCAGGTAGGGGGTGGCATTGTCTACGACTCCGACCCAGAGGCCGAGTATGAGGAAACCCTGGATAAAGCCCGGGCCTTAATCCAGGCTCTGACCCCCTCACCCCGCATCGTGCCGGGCGCTGAAACCGCGCTATTGTCGGCTCCCATCGATTCGGCTTGCCTCTAGACCTGTCACCTGCTAGAATATCCTCAACTCAAATGGGGATGGAGATGTGATCCTGGTTATCGACAATTACGACTCCTTTGTTTATAATCTTGCCCAGTACCTGGGAGAGCTGGGCTGGGAGCCCGTTGTCCATCGGAATGACGCCATCACCCTGAGCCAGATTGAGGAACTGGCCCCCAGCCACATAGTGATCTCACCGGGACCGGGCACCCCCCTGGAGGCCGGGATCTCCAACGACGTGGTGCGCCACTTTGGGGGCAAAATCCCTATCCTGGGGGTCTGTCTGGGGCATCAGTGCATCGGGCATGTTTATAGCGGTGAGATCACGCGGGCTACCGTGCCCATGCATGGCAAGACCTCCCTCATCCATCATGACGGCAGGACCATCTACGAGGGGCTGCCCACCCCCTTCCCGGCGGGACGCTATCACTCCCTGATCATCAAGCCGGGAACCCTACCCCCATATATCGAGGTTTCAGCCTGGACGGAAACCGGGGAGATCATGGGGGTGCGTCATAGACAGTATGTAGTGGAGGGGACTCAGATTCACCCGGAATCGATCTTGACCGAAGTGGGGCACGATATCCTGCGGAACTTCTTGCGCTTCGGCCAGGGGGTGTGGACTCACCAAGGCACTTAGACCTGTATGGAAGAGATCGTTTATCTCAATGGCTCGTTTATACCTCGCTCAAAAGCCTGGATCTCTGCCTTCGATCACGGCTTTCTCTATGGCTATGGGCTTTTTGAGACCATGCGAGCCTATGGGACACACATCTTCCGCCTGGGTCGCCATCTGGCCAGGCTCGCCCAAGCCGCTGAGATTCTGGGGCTGGCCTCAAAGCTGGCCACCTTCGACCTGGAGCGGGCAGCCAGGGATACCCTGAGTGCCAATGACCTGAAGGACGGCTCTATTCGGCTCACCGTGTCCGGGGGCGAGGGCGAGATGATCCCTGATCCCAGCACTTGTCGCTATCCCACCGTGCTCATCGCGGCTAGAGGCTACACGCCATACCCTATACAAATCTACAAAAGTGGCTTCCGGGCAGTGCTATCCTCTCTCAGACGAGATAGTCAGTCGCCTTTGTCGCGGATAAAGTCCGCCAATTACTTGATCAACGTCCTGGCCAAGATGGAAGCCAGAGCTTCAGGTGCCGACGAAGCCCTGCTGCTCAATGAGCTGGGGTTCCTGGCTGAGGGCAGTACCTGCAACCTCTTCCTGGTGGCTGGGGATATTTTATTTACTCCTTCGCTGAAAAGCGGCATCTTGCCCGGGATCACCCGCGAGGCTGTCCTGGAGCTGGCTTCAGGCCTGGGCATCGAGGCCAGGGAGCAGGAAATGACGCTCAGCGAGCTATTTGAGGCAGATGAGGCCTTCCTCACCAGCTCGCTGCTGGAGATAATGCCTTTGACCGGGTTCGATGGCAAGCCCATAGGGACGGCCAAGCCGGGGGCGGTAACGGAGAGGCTGATGGCAGCCTATAAGGAGCTGGTGGAGCGGGAGGCCCGGCCGCAGGAGTAGAGTTTTTCAGCCTGGAGGGCAAGCTTGTTCCGCATACTCAAGAGGACCGAACAGGAGAAGACCGAACAAGGCGCCAAGCGCAGTCGAGAGGCATGGTTTGGCAAAGTAGCTCGCCTCTTTGACCGCTCCCACTTAGGGGAGGAGGTGTGGCAGGAGTTGGAGGAGCTGCTTATTTGCGCCGATGTAGGCGTTAATACCACCGCCAAGCTCATTGACCGGGTAAGGGAGAGAGCGGGCAGGGAGAAGCTGGCTGAGGGCCCCCAGGTGCGCTTGGCATTGAAGCAGGAGATGGTCAACCTGTTGAGGGTCGATGGCAGCGGAGCGCCTACAGAGGCTGAGAGCCCGACCCCATCGTCCAGCCCCAGGGTCATCTTGGTAATAGGGGTGAACGGCTCGGGCAAGACCACAAGCATTGCCAAGCTGGCTCATAGTCTTAAGCAGGAGGGCAAGCGAGTTATCCTGGCCGCCGCCGACACCTTCAGGGCCGCCGCCATCGAGCAGCTTCAGCAATGGGGCGAGCGGGTGGGGGTGGATGTCATCTGCCATCAGGCCGGTGGCGACCCGGGGGCAGTGGTCTTCGACTCCATAAAGGCGGCGCAGCACCGGCGAGACCAGGTAGTCATAGTCGACACCGCTGGCCGGCTCCACACCAAGTTCAACCTCATGGAGGAGCTTAAGAAGATCAAACGAGTGGCCGCTAGGGCTGATAGCGCCGCCCTCCATGAGGTGCTGCTGGTGCTTGACGCTACCACTGGCCAGAATGGTCTCGCCCAGGCCAGGCATTTCACCGAGGCGGTGAGCGTCACCGGGATTTTCCTGGCCAAGCTGGATGGCACCGCCAAGGGGGGCATCGTGCTGGCCATCTGCGATGAGCTCAAGATACCCATCCTGTTCATCGGCACCGGCGAGGGGCTGGATGACCTGGCCCCCTTTGACGCCGAGGCCTTTGTGGAGGCGCTCTGCCCCATCTAGCACAGCGAGACGAGGTTCGCAAACAGGCTGGAGGCTGACGCTATGATCGGAATAGAGATGAACCACAGTCCCGTCTCCCTCGGGTCTATCGATATAGGGATAGATCCCAATTTGATTTCCATCGGGCCTTATGACCTGAGCTGGCACGGGCTTTTCGTAGTGCTGGCCGTCATTGTGGGGGTAGGCTGGCCGGCCTATTGGGCAAAGAGGGCTGGCATATCCCGGGACATGGTTTATAGTATAGCCATGTGGGCAGTCCCCGGCGGCATTGTGGGGGCCAGGCTGGTTCATGTTCTGGACGATGTTGACTTCTATTTCAACAACCCCGGGCAGGTGTTCGACTTCTGGGAGGGAGGCGTGTCCATCTATGGAGCCATCCTGGGCGGGATCATAGCGGCCTTCCTTTATGCCAAGCTGAGGGGGTTGCCCTTCTATCGCTTGGCCGACCTGACCG
>JAUVWM010000146.1 GCA_030604105.1 Dehalococcoidaceae bacterium | reverse complement strand
ATGCTATCCCACAGGGTGCCTCCCTTGCCCGGGGTAACCCCAGCAACCACCCTGGTGCCAAAATCGATGCAGCGCCGGGTATGAAAGGTGCCCTCACTGCCGGTAATACCTTGAACCAGTAGCCGCGTGTTTCTATCGACAAGGATGCTCAATGGACCTCTTCCGATGTCGTTTCTCTGCCTCTAGGCATTGGGCCGGGCCGCGGCCACTGCCTTCTGTGCAGCCTCGCGCAGGTTCGCGGCAAGGATAACGCCCAGGCCGGACTCAGCCAGGATGCGCTGCCCCTCCTCCAGGTTGGTGCCCCTCATCCTGACCACCAACGGTACCCGGACCTCGACCTGGCTGGTAGCCTCCACAATGCCCCGGGCCACGATGTCACATCTCAGGATGCCGCCGAAAACGTTGATGAGCACCGCCCTGACCTTGGGGTCGGAGAGAATAATCCTGATGGCGTTGGCCACTGCCTCGGAGGTGGCCCCGCCGCCGACGTCCAGGAAGTTTGCCGGCTGGGCACCCATGAGCTTGATCATATCCATGGTGGCCATGGCCAGGCCAGCGCCGTTGACCAGGCAACCGATGTCGCCGTCGAACTTGATATAGCTGCTGCCGAACTCAGCAGCCTGGCTCTCCGAGGGCTCCTCCTGGGTGAGGTCGCGCAGCTCGGCGATCTCAGGGTGGCGGGAAAGGGCATTGTCATCGAAGTTCAGCTTGGCATCCAGGCCAACCAGCCGGCCATCGGGACAGACCACCAGGGGGTTGATCTCCGCCAGGGAGCAATCTTTCTCTCGAAACACCCGGTATAGATTCGCCATCAGCGTTGAAGCCGGCCTGATCTGTCCCGCCTCCAGGTTGAGGCCGTAGGCCAGCCGACGCCCATGAAAGGGCTGAAAGCCGGTCACCGGGTCAATATAGGCCCTCAGGATCTTCTCCGGGCTCTGGGCCGCCACCTCCTCGATCTCCACGCCTCCAGCCTCGCTGGCCATCACCACCGGCATGGCCGCCGCCCCGTCGACTGTGATGCCCACATAGAGCTCGCGCCCACCCTCGATGGCCTCTTCCACCAAGACGCTTCCTACCGGCACTCCCTCAGCTGACGTCTGATGGGTAACCAGCCTCTTGCCCAGCATCTCTCCCGCCAGATGCTCCGCCTGGTCAGGAGACTCGGCGGTCTTGATGCCTCCAGCCCTGCCCCTGCCTCCGGCATGGACCTGCGCCTTCAGCACTACCTTGCCGCCCAGTTCCTCAGCCAGCTGCCTGGCCTGGGCCGGAGTGAGAGCCACGCCTCCACGGGGCACGCTGACGCCGAATTCCCCCAGGATAGCCTTGGCCTGATACTCATGGATTTTCATTCGCTGTCTCTATCCCCATCGGTCCCCCCTGCCGGGCAAGGCCAGTATACTGTGCACGGCCTTGAGTGTCAATTCCCGAAGGCCAGGCTACCCGAGGCGTTTGGCGGGAGGCTTGGTTTCTGGTATCATGGTCCAGAGTGCCTTCCAAGGGGATGAGAGTTGCAGCACCTTTTCTCTGCCTGGCCAGAGGTCTCATCCGAGCTCAGGGCGGCGGAGCATATCTTGCTCCTCAGCGATTACGACGGGACACTCACTCCCATCGTCGACCGGCCGGAGCTGGCCGGCCTGGGGCCCGGGACGAGGAAGCTTCTGGAGACCCTGAGCCGCAGGCGTGATCTCAGCGTCGGCATAATCAGCGGCCGCTCCCTGACAGACCTCAAGCAGATGGTGGGCATAGCCGGGATAACCTACGGCGGGAACCACGGGCTGGAGATAGAGGGGCCTCGGCTGAGCTACCTCAACCCCGCGGCTCAGGAGTTGAGGCCGGCGCTGGGGGCGCTCCACCAGGCGCTCAGCGATGCTCTCGGCCTGATAGCGGGGGTGTGGGTGGAGGACAAGGGGCTGACCTTGAGCGTCCACTACCGCCAGGCCGATGAGGCGAGGGCAGGGGAGATCGGGGATATTCTGGAGCAAAAGGCCGGGCCGCTGCAGGCATCGGGGAAGGTCTGGATCGCCGGGGGCAAGAAGGTCTACGAGGTGAGGCCAGCGCTGGCCTGGAATAAAGGCGAGGTAGTAGCCCTGCTGGCGAGCAGGTGGAGACAGGCTATGGGCAGGGATGAAGTGCTGCCCATATTCCTGGGTGACGACCTCAGCGACGAGGATGGATTCAGGGCCGTGGCCAGGCTCGATGGCATCTCCATCCTGGTGAGCGAGACGAATGGCGCCTCTGCGGCACGCTATTTCCTGCGCTCACCTGCCGAGGTGGAGAGTTTCCTGGGAATGGTGCTTGAGGCAAGGGGCGGGCAGTGAACCCTCCCCCCAGCCGCTCTGTGTCACGGGAGGCGACTCTCTGACCCTTCAGGCTCGCCGCGCTGAGCCCATTGGCCCCCCAAAATGAGCCCTTTCTGCCTTATAGCCGGGGCTAAAAGAAACTAGAATGTAGTTTGGCTTATCGTTCATTTTGTCGGGAGAGGTAGATGGAAGCCATCAAAGTACTTCTGGTCGACGACCATGAGGTGGTCCGGCAAGGGTTGCGTCATATGCTGGAGGCCGATAAGGAGATAGAGATAGTTGCCGAGGCCGACAGCTGCAATGAGGCGCTGGCCCAGGCCGAGCTGGTCTCGCCCGATGTCGTTCTCATGGACGTAAAGATGCCCGGGGTCAACGGGGTTGAGATCACCCGCCGCTTGAAACAGAGACAGCCAGCTTGCAATGTCATAATGCTTACCTTGTATGAAGAGTATCTGGCCCAAGCCGTCGAGGCCGGAGCTGCCGGCTATCTGGTCAAGGATATAAAGCGCGAGGAGCTCAGCAGCGCCATAAAGAAGGTGTCTCGCGGTGAGACCGTCCTCAGCGAAAGCTTTCGGAGCCGGCCACAGGCCGCCCAGAATTTGCTGCGGCAGTTCCAAGACCTGCTGCGCCCGGCAAGAGGCGCGCCCGGCTCAGCAGGCCGCCTCACCCACCGCGAGGTGGAGATCTTGAGCTACGTGGCTCGGGGCTTTGCCAATAAGCAAATCGGCTACACCCTGGGCATCACTGAACAGACGATCAAGAATCACATGACCTCCATCCTGCAGAAACTCAATGCCCAGGACCGCACCCAGGCGGTGGTTATGGGCCTGCAACAGGGCCTCATCTCAGTTTGAGGCAAGCAGCTCCTCCTGGCTTGCAGCCCGACTCCCTTCTGCCACCCAAGGCGACCCCATGCCATAGCAAACTAAATTCCCATAGGGCCGGCCTCGAAAGTACTATTCCAGAGAACAGGGCGCCGGTATATCCTTTACTGGGCAGTGAGGTGAACCATGAAGGCAATCTTGCCCTCCCCAGACCACAGCTATCTGGGCGAGAAGCTGGTTGAAGCCAAGGTGATAACCGCCCAGCAGCTGCGACAGGCCCAGCAGCTTCAGGAGCAGAGCGACAAGAGGATCGACCAAATACTGGTTGAGCTGGACCTGGTCAGCGTTGAGGAGGTGGCCCGCCTACGTAGCGGCCAGCTAAACATACCTCTGGTAGACCTGAGGAAGTGTCAGGTTCAGTCCGAAGCACTGCGGCTGATCCGTGAGTCCACGGCCAGAGAATACAACGTCCTGCCCCTGGAGGTGACCGCGGGTGGCCTCAAGGT
>JAUVWM010000128.1 GCA_030604105.1 Dehalococcoidaceae bacterium | reverse complement strand
CCTCCGGGGAATATGGTGTCACCCGAGAAGAGGTGCTCTCCCGTCAGCAGGCATATGCTGCCCCTGCTGTGGCCCGGAGTATGCATGACCTTGAGAGCCACGGTGCCGAATCTCACCGTGTCGCCATCGTCCAGGTGCAGATCGGGCGGCAGGGGGAGCATTCCCGCTTCGAGGGGGTGGCTGGCAACCGGGACACCCAGCTTGTCCTTCATCTCCTGGAGGGCACCCAGATGGTCAAAGTGGGCATGGGTGATGAGTATATATTTGACCTCGGTGCCCTCCGCCTCGGCCAGGATCCGGGGTGCCTCAGACGGGGCATCGATGAGGACGCCTTCCCCGGTTCCGGGGCAGGACACCACATAGCAGTTAGTGCCATATGGCTTCAGCTCCAGCTTCTTGATGCGGATCTCGCCGTCGTAGATGAGGGACATGTCCCACCTGCCTTCGCCCCAAACCGCTTCATGGCGGCCGGGATTTCTGATAACATAATAGCAGCAACCACCGAGGTTGGCAATTCGGAGACAGGGGGGTGAAGGCAGAGATGAAGAAAATGATCGAGGGCCACAGCCTGGAGCTGGTTCAGGGCGATATAACCGAGATCGAGGCCGAGGCTATCGTCAACGCCGCCAATGCAGCCCTGAAGCTGGGAGGTGGGGTGGCCGGAGCCATTGCCCGCAAGGGAGGCCCCGGGATTCAAGAGGAGTGCGACCGGATCGGGGGAACCTTTGTCGGCGGGGCGGTGATCACCACCGGGGGCAACCTCAAGGCCAGGCACGTGATCCATGCCGTAGGTCCCCGTATGGGCGAGGGGGGCGAGGACGAGAAGCTGAGGAATGCCACCTTGAACAGCCTGAAAGTGGCGGACGGGCACAACCTGAAGAGCATCGCCTTTCCCGCCATCAGCACCGGCATATTTGGCTTCCCCCTGGACAGGTGCGCCCGCATCATGCTTGCTGCCACCGTCGCCTATCTCAAGGGCAAGACCGGGCTGGAGACGGTGACCTTTTGCCTGTTCGGGGAGGAGAGTTTCCAGGCCTTTCGCCGCGAGCTGGAAAGCCAGCCGGGGTAATCGGCCGCCGGGTCTTGGGCAAGGGGCGGTCTAGGTGCCTAGGGAAGCAGCTTGGCTGCCACCTGGCTGAGGTCGGTGATGGTGAAATCCGCCTTTTTCTGGCCGCTCCTATCCAGGTAGAGGGCGGTGATGCCCAGGCTCTTGGGCACCAGATAGTCGAAATCCCAGTGGTCGCCGATATGGGCCAGCTCCCCGGGCTCGATGCTCAGGGCACGGCAGACCCCGAGGTAGAACTCCGGCGTCTTCTTCACCAGCCCGAAGTCAGAGGTGGCGGAGAAAGTGTGCTTGAAATACGGTTGCAGCTGGCATTTTCCCACCTCGGTATCAAGGAACTCCCTGGCTGCGTTGGAGGACAGGACCAAGGTAAATCTTTCGCTTAGCTGATGCAGGCTTTCCCTCACCTCGGGATACGCCCTCAGCTCGCCTTCAAATTGGGCCAGCAACCCCTGCCAGCTGCCATCGAGGTGGAAATGTCTCAGCCAGAATTTGATGTCATACCACTCCACGGCGCTTTCCCCGACCTTCTCGTACTCGGCCAACACATACCTCTTGGCCTCCTCAAACCCGATGCCTTGCTTTTCGGCATAGAGCCGGGGGATGCCGCTATGCCATACCGACGTAACGAATCCGGAGTCGACCAGAGTCCCGTCCATGTCAAGGGAGACAATCTTTAAGTTCACAGAGCAAGCCCCTGATCTACAGGCAGGCCAAACAGCCCAGCCGCGTTCAGAGTCGTTTTGCGGGCCACCGTGCTCTCATCAATGCCCTTCAGCTCAGCCACGGCGCCCAGGCTCCTCACAATATCTGCCGGCTGGGAGCGATATCTCGTCTCCCTGCCATACTCAACCGGCGAGTCGGTTTCCAGTAGCAGGCTGGCGAGGGGGGCCTCCCTGATCGCCCTCCTGTGCTCCCCGTGGTATTCGGCAGCCGGGGTGGCCGAGACGAGGTAGCCCAGGGCAACTATCTCTCGCAGCACCGAGGTGAAGCCGGTATACCAGTGAAAGACCGCCTTCTTCACCCCCATTTGGTGCACCAGATCGAAGCAGTCCTTCCAGGCATATCTGCAGTGGAGAATGACCGGCTTATCGTATTTTTGGGCCAGCCTCAAGGCATCCTTGAGCACGGCCTGCTGCCGGTCCTTGTCCACTGCCGCTCTCAGCCTCTTATGGTAGTCCAGCCCGATCTCGCCGATCGCCACCGCTTTTTCCATGTTGTCCTCGATGAACCTGAGGCTTCCGTCGATCTCCGAGGCCCCCATCTCCGCCAGCGCCCAGGGATGCAGGCCCAGGGCGGGATAGACAAAAGCCGGGTGCCGCTCCGAGATCTCGAGCGTCTCCACATTGGACTGGTGATTTGAGCCAACGGCGATTACCGCCACCATCCCCAGGCTTCTGGCCTTTTCCAGGGCCCTCTCCAGGCCCTCCAGTTCCTCAAGATGGGCATGGCTATCGATGAGCTGGTGCACTTCTTGAACCATGCTAGCCGGTCTCACCAGCAACGGGCTGTCTCGGCAGCCCCCGATGCGTTTTCATCTCCCTTCGCTGGCGCCCCCAACGAAGACTCAAGCCTGGTCTTCCCCCTCCTCGCCGGGATCGGGCACAGGCTCAGGCTCAGCTGGCCGGCGTCGGAAAACGAAGAAGGAGGCCACAAACAGCACCAGACCGCTGCCGGTTACAATAGCGGTGGGCAGGATAAAGGCCTTTGCGCTATCCGAGACAAGGGTTTGTTCGACATCAACAGCCAGATCCACTATCCCCGCCGGGATATCCTGGCTCGAGATAAAAGCAGTGGAATCGATCCGGTCAGGGACGACACTGTGCACCACAATGGTCGCTGTGAGCAGAACCAGGCCGGCGACGAGGACGGTGATCCCCCCCCAGCGCAGGCTTGATCTGGCTCGGGGGAGGTGGACAGCGCCCAGAAGCGCTATAAAGACCACCATGCCCAGAAAGGAGAGCATATACAACTGGCCGGTGGCCCAGCGGATAACACGCCGGGCGCCGTCGAACTGATCCAGAAACTCGTCTCTGGTCTTGTTGTCGCGCTCGGCCGCCTCGGCGACGAGGTCCAGCTCGTCGGGCGCCTTATCCAGGTTCCTGTCGATAAAGGGGGCGGCCTGTGCCAAGAACTCGTCTTTGACCTGCTCCCGGGTCATGTCCGAGGGAATGCCGATGGGAAGGCGGCCCCAGCCTGCCACTTCCAGACCTGGCTTCTGACCCGGCTCGAGGGCTGGCAGCAAGTCTATGTAACTCTCAACGAAGGCCAGCACCTCAGAGCGAGCACGCTGTTTTATCGGTTTGAGGTCGATGACCAGGTTCAAGTCCTCGTCTTCGGATTTCAGCCAGTCAACGATGTTCTCGATGACGTATTCGGTCTGGCCCTGCACGAAATCCTCGCCGAAGATCCTTCTCAGCAGGGTAACGGCGTCTTGGGTGCTGATCTGGAGGTCGCCGTAGTAGTCAGGGGAGGCTGCCAGCTCCGGGATGACCTCGCCGCTAATCCGCTCATAGGCGTCGTTCTCGGCCAGGTTGTGCTTATAAAAGTCGGCGTCAAGGAGCTGGTCTCTGCTGAAACCGAGCCCCAGATTAAGGCATAGCACTGCGAAGAACAGGAGCGCCAGCACTGTCGAGGCAATAACTCTGAGTGTGGTAACGATCGCTTTCACCTGCCGGACGTTTTATTTTATCCCCTTCTGCCCATCATGACGCCGGAGATCCGCTCCCCGTTGAAGGGGACAACTCGGCTATCCCTTATGCTTTCTCTGTATTGCTCGGGCGTCATTATTGCCATGCGCTGACTCGTTCCTACTGCCCTTTTGGCAGGGGGTCAGAGCGGTGTTCGCCGTCGGTTTGGATACAGGTGCACAGTGTACCATATCTCGGCCGGGATAACCATGTTTACTGACCCGATTGCAACCGGTACTTCCCCATCATGTGTCCCATTCTTGCTGACGTGGCACAAGACAAGGTTAACAGTCTGAGCCTATTATACCGCCCGTTCCGAATCGAAAGTCGATGAAAAAAGGAGACTCCAAGGCCGGGCCTCCTTTTGCAAAACGTCTCTGTTTCTCTTAATCGAGACTCATGGCTCAGACAGTGTCATTGGATTGCTAAGCCCGGCTTGCGCTCCGGACTATTCGTCTGCCTTGTGCCCATCCTTATCCTCGTCATCGCCGGTACCGTCACTGGTGTCCTTGCCGGTATTATCGCCAGGCTCATAGACCTCAGCCTTGGCATCCCAGATGATGTTGTCCTTCAGCACCCCCTTCACTTCCGCCTTGGCGCCGATCGAGGGTGCTCCCTCCAGCTCGACCACGTGCACGGTCACCGAACCCCGTATGCCTCTCAGGCTCATAGTCCACGGGCTGCCATTTTCCTCGCCTTCGCTGATCGCAGTGATCGTG
>JAUVWM010000095.1 GCA_030604105.1 Dehalococcoidaceae bacterium | reverse complement strand
GGTTCCCCCGTCATCGCCGGATGCTCACTCCTTGGTTAGTCAGTTCTGTCTTTTATCTAAGTCGCTCCCCGCGCAGTCCCCCTCACCCCACCCCCCTGATCACCACCGTCCCCATATATGGCCAAAGCGCCTGGGGCACCGCCACGCTGCCGTCGGCCTGCTGGTAGTTCTCCAGCAGCGCGATAACCACCCGGGGCAGCGCCAGCCCCGAGCCGTTGAGCGTATGCACGAACTGGGGCTTGGCCCCGCGCTCGGGCCGGTAGCGGATATTGGCCCGCCGCGCCTGGAAATCGCCGCAGTTCGAGCAGGAGCTGACCTCCAGCCACTCGCCGCAGCCGGGGGCCCACATCTCTATGTCATAGGATTTCGAGGAAGCAAACCCCAGGTCGCCGGTGCACAGCTGCACCACCCGGTAGGCGATGCCCAGCCTGCGGCACACGTCCTCAGCATCGGCCACCAGCCCCTCCAGCTCATCGTCCGACCTCATGGGCTCGGCGAACCTGTAAAGCTCCACCTTGTCGAACTGGTGCCCTCTCTTGATGCCCCGCGTGTCCTTGCCCGCCGACATCTTCTCCCGCCGGAAGCAGGCGGTATAGGCGACATAATATAGGGGAAGGGCGTCCGGCTCCAGTATCTCATCCCGGTGCAGATTGGTCACCGGCACCTCGGCGGTGGGCACGAACCAGAGGTCGTCCTCCTCGTCGTGGTACAGGTTATCGGCGAACTTGGGCAGATTGCCCGAGCCCACCATGCAGTCGCGCTTGACCATGAACGGCGGGTATACCTCGGTATAGCCGTGCTCCGCGATGTGCAGGTCGAGCATGAAGTTGATCAGCGCCCGCTCCAGCCTGGCCCCCAGCCCCCAGAGCACGTAGAAGCGGCTGCCCGAGAGCTTCACCCCCCGCTCGAAGTCGATGATGCCCAGGGCCGTCCCCAGCTCCCAGTGTGGCTTGGCCGCGAAATCGAGCCGGTCCGTCTCCCCCCAGCGCCTCACCTCCACGTTATCGGCCTCGTCCCCGCCTTCGGGCACGCTGGGGTGGGGGATATTGGGCACCTGGAGCAGGAGATCGTTCAGCTCCTCGTCATATCGGTCAACCTGACCCTGCAGCTCCTTGATGCGGTCTCCCCGGGCACGCATCTCGGCGGTGATCTGGCTGGGCTTATCCGCGGCCCTGCCCAGCTCCTTGCTCGCCTGCCTGTGCTCCGCCCTCAGAGCCTCCATGCGCTTGAGCGCATCCAGCCGCAGGGCATCAAGATTGAGGATATCGTCGATAGGCGCGCTGTCGTGGCGCATCTCCAGCGCCTGGCGCACCGCATCGGGGTTCTCGCGTATAAACCTTACGTCCAGCATAGTCCCCTACTGCTTCGTCTTTAGCTGTGGGAAGAGGATAACCTCGCGGATAGACTGCTGGCCGGTGAGCAGCATCACCAGGCGGTCGATGCCCATCCCCAGGCCGCCGGTGGGGGGCATGCCGTGCTCCAGGGCCGTCAGGAAGTCCTCGTCCACCCTCTCCGCCTCCTCATCGCCGAGCGCCGCCCGCAATTTCTCCTGCTCCTCGAAGCGCTGCCGCTGCTCCACGGGGTCGTTGAGCTCGGTGAAGGCGTTGGCTATCTCCATGCCTCCGGCGAAGGCCTCGAAGCGCTCCACCAGCCGCCCGTCCTCCGGCTTCCTCTTGGCCAGGGGCGACATATCCACCGGGTAATCGAGGACGAAGGTGGGCTGAGTAATATCGGACTCGACATAGAGGGAGATGAGCCGGTCGATGAGCCTGCCCCGCCCTATAGGCGCCGGGCCCAGCTCCACCTCTATGGCCTCCATCTGCTGCCTGAGCGAAGGGGCATCGGGGCACTCCTCGAAGTCTATGCCGCACCCTTCTCGTATCGCATCCCGCAGCGTGATGCGCGGCCAGGGCGGGGCAAGGTCGAGGGTACTGCCGCCGAAGCTCACCTTGTCGCTGCCCAGGACCTCCCTGGCGATATAAGACACCATCTCCTCGACCATGACCATGACATCGTTGTAGTCGGCATAGGCCTCGTAGCTCTCCAGCGTGGTGAACTCAGGGTTATGCCTGGTGGAGATGCCCTCGTTGCGGAAAATACGGCCGATCTCGCAGACCTTGTCGAAGCCGCCTATAATCAGCCTTTTCAGGTGAAGCTCGGTGGCGATGCGCAGATAGAGGTCCTGACCCAGGGCCTGGTGATGGGTGAGGAAGGGCCGGGCCAGCGCCCCGGCGGCCATGGGCTGGAGCACCGGCGTCTCCACCTCGACGAAGCCCCGCTCATCGAGGAAACGCCTGAGGGCGACGATGGCGCGGCTGCGCACCCGGAAGACATCCCTCGCCTCCTGATTGGAGACGAGGTCCAGGTAGCGCTGCCGGTAGCGTTTCTCCACATCGGCCAGGCCGTGCCACTTCTCAGGCAGGGGCAGCAGAGACTTGGCGAGCAGAACGATATGGGAAGCTTCCAGGGTTATCTGGCCGCTGTGGGTGCGGAAGAGCGCCCCCTCGACGCCGATGATGTCGCCGATGTCCAGGTCTTGGAGCAGGCCATAGTCCTCGATCTGGCTGCGCAGGTGGACCTGGATCTTGCCCGAGCCGTCCCGCAGGTCGATGAAGGCGGCCTTGCCCATAGGCCGGCTGGCCACCAGGCGGCCGGCGAGCTTAACCTGTGGGCCGGGGCCGCCGCCGCTCTCCTGCTGCTCGAAGAGGGCCACTGCCTGCTGTGCGGTATGGTTGCGGTGGTAACGGGGGGGGTAGGGGTCGAGGCCACGGGCGCGGATTCTCTCTAGCTTGTCATGCCGCTGCCGGGCGATATTCTCCCGCCTGGCCGACATGTCACCTTATTTCCACTATCACCAGCTTGAGCACCCCGGCAGGAACCTCGAGCTCGATCTTATCGCCGACTTCCTTGCCCATCAAGGCCTGCCCCACTGGCGATTCATTGGAGATTCTACCCTCAACGGGGTCCACTTCGGCGCTGCCCACGATAGTGTAATTCTCTTGCTTGCCGTCGGGATGGCGGACCGCAACCTGCGATCCCAGCTTGACCTGCTGGGAAGGAACTGACTCGGCCTCAATGACGTGGGCGTTCTTGAGCATCTCTTCCAGGGTCAGGATCCGTCCCTCAACGAAGGCCTGCTCGTTCTTGGCGTCCTCGTATTCGGCATTGTTGGCCGTGCCGCCTATTTCCTTGGCCGTTTGAATCTTATGGGCCACCTCGGGGCGTTTCACCGTGAGCAGCTGTTCCAGCTCCGCCTCCAGCTTGGCCTGGCCCTCCGGGGTGAGGAAGTACTCCTTTTGCGGCATCCTATCTTTCTCCAGCCTACTAAAAAGACTGAGAGTCACCAACCCTCGCGGTGCGCCCTCAGCTACCGAGCAATTATAACCCTTTTTCCCCTCATTGTAAAGGGCTGAGGCCCTGCTTTTTACCCCTCAAGGCCAGGATGGGTGCCCTTCTGGCTGGCCTCCCGCCTCAGCCTATCCAGCCAGGCTGCCGACCTCACCTCCCGCTCCAGGAGATAGGTGATATAGCCCCGCAGCGAACCCTCCAGCTCCGAGGCCAGTTCGGGTCTCAGCTTCACCCGGCTGGCGGTGGCGTAGTCGCCCCTCTGGAGCAGGCGCATCATCTTGAGGGCATTGAGGGAGAGGGGGCGGCCCGGGGGCTGGCCCTGGCTGCAATGGGGACAGAGCACCCCACCGGCGCTGGGGCTGAAGAGATTGGTGACCGGCTCAAGCTCCGAGCCGCAGCCCAGGCACCGGCCCAGCTCGGGCCGATAGCCGAGGTAGTCCATCAGGTGGAGCTCGAAATAGCGCAGGGTCAGCTCCCCGTCCCCGGCCTGGCACAGTCGCTCCAGGGTATCGAGCAGCAGCCGGAAAAGGGGGCGGTTTTCCACGTTCTCGGCGGCCAGGAGGTCGACCAGCTCGGCGGCGTAAAGGGCGCAGGAGGTACGCCACAGGTCAGCGCGCAGCGGCAGGAAGCTGCTGATGGTCTCACATTGGGTGATGATGTCCAGATTGCGCCCCTGGGCCAGCATCAGCGTGGAGTGGGTCAGGAGCTCGAGGTGGCCGCCCATTTTGCTCCTGGTGCGGCACACTCCCTTGGCCACCGCCTTGAGCAGGCCCAGATGGGGGGTATAGAGGGTGAGGAGCTTGTCCGCCTCGCCCATCCTGGCTCCCTTGAGAACGATGGCCTCCGTCTTGTAAACCCTGGGCCTAGCCATTTTTATACTCTGACTTGAGCAAGCCGTTACACAACGCTGATTTGCAAATGACTGATGCCCAGGCCCCCTTGGTCAGAGAGGATGGCGACCCTAATTTTATAGCGGCCTGTCCCCTCAGGCATTTGCATTTATATAACAAGCCCCACTGCCAAGAGGCCGGCTTCCATTACGCCTCCTGCCTTCCCTCGATCGCCCGGCTGAGGGTGACCTCATCGGCGTATTCCAGGTCGCCGCCGAAGGGAAGCCCCCGGGCCAGGCGGGTGACCCTGACTCCCAGGGGCGCTATCAGCCCCTTGAGATACATGGCGGTGGCCTCTCCCTCCAGGTTGGGGTTGGTGGCCAGGATGACCTCCGCCACCGGCCGGCCCTGGAGCCGGGAGAGCAGCTCCTTTATCTTCAGCTCGTCGGGGCCCACCCCGTCGGCAGGGGAGATCGCGCCGTGGAGCACGTGATAGAGCCCCTTGTAGCCGCGGGTGCGCTCCAGGGCCAGGATATCCAGCGGCTCCTCGACCACGCAGATCGTGGTGCCGTCCCGGCCATCGCCGCGGCAGATGAGGCAGGGGTCGGATTCGGTGATATTCTGGCATTCGGAGCAGAGGATAACCCTCTCCTTCACCGCCAGGATAGCCTCGGCCAGGGATCTGGCCTCATCGGCGCTCATGCGCAGCAGGAAGTAGGCAAGCCGCTGGGCGCTCTTGGGCCCGATGCCGGGCAGCTTGTTCAGCTCCTCGATGAGCCTGCCCACAGGCTGGGCTGTAGGCACAAAGCCGATGTCCAAATCGCCTCCTAGGTTAGCCCTGGGATCTTAAGCCCGCCGGTGAGAGCGCCCAGGCGGCTTTGGGCCAGCTCCTGCGACTTGGCGATGGCCTCGTTGACCGCTGCCATCACCAGGTCCTCCACGAGCTCCATATCCTTGGCGTCCATCACCTCGGGGGAGATCTTCACCGACTGGACCCTCTGCTGGCCGTTGACCACCACCGTCACCGCGCCCCCGCCCGAGCTGGCCTCCACCGTGGCCTTTTCCAGCTCCTCCTGTACCTTGGCCAGCTTAGTCCCCAGCTCCTGTGCCCGGCGCATCATGAACCTGTTCATTTCTCCTCCACGTCGATAATCTGGGCACCCATTTCCATTGCCGCCTTGACCAGGTGTCCCGGCGCTGTCGCCCCTTTCTGCCGCGGCCTGAGGACACACTTCACCTGATAGGGGGTGCCAAACACCTCGCCCAGCTTCTTCTCCACCAGGTGCCGATATTTGGGGTCATCTATCCTATCCCTATGGAAGGGGTAATAGAAGCCCAGGACCAAGGTGTCGCCCTCGAGGGCCACCGGCTCGCAGGCGCTGCGCAGCAGGGCATCCAGGTTGCCGCTGGAGCCCGTACCCCGCAGAGAGGCCACGAACTCGCCCCAGTGCTGCTGCAGGTACTCGATGCCCGAGGGCTGCTCCAGCGCCCTCGCCTCTTCCGGCGTCTCGACCGCAGGCTCGACGCTCTCGGCCCTCGCCTCTTCCGGCGTCTCAACCGCAGGCTCAACGCTCTCGATCGTCTCGGCAGCCGGCGTCTCAGCCGCAGGCTCAACGCTCTCGATCGTCTCGGCAGCCGGCGTCTCAACCGCAGGCTCGACGCTCTCGGCCGTCTCGGCAGCCGGCGTCTCAACCGCAGGCTCGACGCTTCTGGCTGTCTCGGCAGCCGGCGTCTCAACCGCAGGCTCGACGCTTCTGGCCGTCTTGGCAGCCGGCGTCTCAACCGCTGGCTCGACGCTATCGAACATCTCGGCAGCCCCCTCCCCGG